>CAYVAO010000020.1:0-9510 GCA_964448895.1 uncultured Christensenella sp. | reverse complement strand
GGTACCTTGTGCGCCTCTAGGAAGCGGACGCGGCGGTCATGATCTCCGCGAGCCACAATCCCATGGAATACAACGGCATCAAATGGTTCGACAAGAACGGCTTCAAGCTCTCGGACGAAATTGAGGACCGCATCGAAGCCATCATCAAAAGCGGCGAAGAGATTCCCCGCACCGAAGGGCGCGAAGTCGGCCGCATCATCCCCGCCGTGCGCGCGCGGCAGGACTACTGCGACTACCTCGTGGAGCAGTCGGACTACCGCTTCGAAGGACTGCGCATCGTGCTCGACTGCGCGAACGGCGCGACCTCGTTCATCGCCAAGGACGTGTTTGAGCGCCTGGGCGCGGAAGTCATCGCCAAATCCTGCGCGCCGGACGGCATCAACATCAACGACCACTGCGGCTCCATGCACCCGGAGCGTTTGCAGGAGATGGTTGTTAACTACGGCGCGGATCTCGGCTTTGCCTTCGACGGCGACGCCGACCGTCTGATCTCCTGCGACGAGTACGGCAATATTGTCGACGGCGACCAGGCCATGGGCATCCTCGCGCTCAATATGCTCGCCCACGGCACGCTCAAGCAGAACACGCTCGTGCTCACGATCATGAGCAACCTCGGCCTCAAAAACGCGCTCAAGGAAGCGGGCATCCAGATCGTCGAAACGAAGGTTGGCGACCGCTACGTGCTCGAAAGCATGCTGCAAAACGGCTATTCCATCGGCGGCGAGCAGAGCGGGCACATCATCCTGCTCTCGCGCAATACGACCGGGGACGGCATGATGAGCGCCATCGCGCTTTTAGGCGTAGTGGCGGAGAGCAAGAAGCGCCTGAGCAAACTCGCCGCGCGCATCCCGAAATACCCGCAGGTGCTCGTGAACGTCACCGTTGACAACGAGCGCAAGGCGGAAGCCATTGCGGACGCGGACATGGCCGCGCGCACGCTGGAAATCGAGAAGCACCTCGGCAAAAACGGCCGCGTGCTCGTCCGCGCCTCCGGTACGGAACCGCTCGTGCGCGTCATGCTCGAAGGACAGGACGAAACGGAAATCCTCGCACTCGCGCTCTCGCTCGCGCCCATCATCGTAAACAAATACGACGGAAAGATCCGCACCTAAGCATGCTGAGCGCGGCGCAGAAAAAGGAAGCGCTGGAGATCCTCCGGCGCACGTACCCCAACGCGAAACCCGCGCTGCATTTTTCGTCGCCCTTTGAGCTGCTCGTGGCAACCATTCTCTCCGCGCAGAGCACGGACGTAATGGTCAACCGATGCACGGCGGAACTCTTCCCCGTTGCCAACACGCCCGCGCAGATCGCCGCCATGACCGAAGAGGAACTCTTTCCCTACATCAAGCGCTGTGGATTCTATAACACAAAGGGGCGGCATATCCTCGAAACCGCGCGCATTCTCGAAACGAAGTTTGGCGGGCAAGTACCCGCCGACCTCGAACTCCTCCAAACCCTACCGGGCGTAGGGCGCAAGACCGCAAACGTCGTGGCGAGCAACGCCTTCGGCATTCCCGCCATCGCGGTGGATACGCACGTGTTCCGCGTGAGCAACCGCATCGGCCTCGCTTCTGCAAAGAACGTGGAAAAAACCGAGGAACAACTGCAAAAAGCGATTCCGCGCGAGGACTGGACAGCGGCGCACCACTGGCTCATCTACCACGGGCGGCAGATTTGCGACGCGCGAAAGCCGAAGTGCGAACTCTGTCCGCTGAGTCACCTCTGCCTGTACTATCAGGGCGGAAAACAGGCGTCAAAAAAGCCCGCCGTGAAACAAGCGGCAAAACTCAAAACAACACAGAAAGTTTAGGTAACACCATGCAATTTGTCGATAAAGCGCGCATCGTCGTCAAGGCCGGCAACGGCGGAGACGGGCACGCCTCCTTCCACCGCGAGAAATATGTGCAGCAGGGCGGCCCGGACGGCGGAGACGGCGGACGCGGAGGCGACCTCGTGTTCTATGCCGATCCGCACATGTCCACACTGCTGGACTTTAAGTATCAGCGCTTCTATCGCGCGGAAAACGGCGAACCGGGCAAGGCGGAGCTCAGCACCGGCAAAAATGGAAAACCGCTCACCATTCGCGTGCCGGTCGGCACTATCGTGCGGGATGTGGAGAGCGGCGCGATCCTCGCGGACATGAGCGAGGCAAACAAGGAGCGCGTCATCCTCCGCGGCGGACGCGGCGGCAAAGGCAACGCGAAATTTGCGACCCCGACCCACCAGGCCCCACGATTTGCCCAGCCGGGCATCAAAACCTCGGAATACGAAGTGGAGCTGGAGCTCAAATCGATCGCGGACGTTGGCCTCGTGGGGTTACCATCCGTCGGAAAATCGACCATCCTCTCCGTGCTGACCGCAGCAAAGCCAAAGATTGCAGCGTATCACTTTACCACGCTTTCACCCAACCTCGGCGTGGCTTCCCGCCACAACCGCTCTTTTGTGCTGGCGGATATCCCCGGCCTCATCGAGGGCGCGGCGGAAGGCGCGGGACTCGGACACGATTTCCTGCGGCACATCGAGCGCACGCGCATGCTGGTGCATGTCGTCGACATCGCGGGCAGCGAGATGCGCGACCCGATTGAGGATTTTCAGAAGATCAACGACGAGCTGGTCAAGTTTTCGCCGATGCTCGGCGAGATTCCGCAGTTGGTCGCGGCGAACAAGACCGACCTGCCGGAGTCGGAAGAGAACCTCGCACGGTTCAAGGAAGCCTACCCGGATGTGGAGGTGTTCCCCGTTTCGGCGGTGACCGTGCAGGGCTTTGAGGCGCTATTAGATCGCATCGTGCAGGTGCTCGACACCCTGCCGCCGGTGCTGCGTTATGAAGAAACGGAGCTTGCCGAAACCTCCAGCTATGAGTCGGGCTTCCACATCGAGCGCGGAGACGACGGCGTATTTGACGTCTCCGGCGGCGAGGTGGAAAAACTCCTCGATTCCACCGATCCGGACGACGATCTCTCCATGCGCAGATTCCAACAGATGCTGGTTAAAAACGGCATCATCGCGGCCCTGCGCGAGATGGGCGCGAAGGACGGCGACAGCATACGCCTCGGCGAATGGGAGTTTGACTTCTTAGACTAATTGACTTCCCAGACTAAGCCCGGCTTGTGATTTAGTCTGCAAAGCGAAAAGCGAATATTGATGTGAAAGGCGGTATCGGTAGTGGAACACACAGAACGAACCAGCATCACCGTCGAGACGACGGTTCCCGTTTCGCCTGAGCTTGCCTGGGCCTATTGGACGGAGCCCAAACATATCGTCGAGTGGAATCAGGCTTCCGCAGACTGGCACACGCCGCGCGCGGAAAACGACCTGCGCGCGGGCGGTAAGTTCTCCTCGCGTATGGAATCCAGAGACGGTAAATACGGCTTTGACTTCTGGGGCATCTATGACACGGTGGAACCATATCATACGCTCAACTCCACCCTCGGAGACGAGCGAAAGGTATTCGTCACGTTTGAACCCGTCGCCTCCGGCACGCACATCATCGAAACCTTTGAAACCGAAAGCGAAAATTCGCCCGAACGTCAGCGGCAAGGCTGGCAGGCGATTCTGGACAGCTTCCGCAG
Source organism: uncultured Christensenella sp. (assembly GCA_964448895.1). Lineage (GTDB taxonomy): Bacteria > Bacillota > Clostridia > Christensenellales > CAG-138 > UBA7703. The sequence goes on along the minus strand of CAYVAO010000020.1, from coordinate 5,938 downwards.
CTACGTTGTAAAGCAATAACGAAACCACGCAAGCACAACGCCCGCCATCAGGCGGGCGTCTTTGCGTTCACTCGTTTTCCATCAATAATCAATTCTAAAATAGTCCAGATACTGCTTAAACTTTTCCTGCGCGGCAATGCAGGTTTCCCGCAAGTATCCCCGCTCATCCGACCATTGTTGCAACCCGCGATAATAGAATAATTTTAGTTCGTCGTCTATGATAAACGGGACAATGCCGTTTCTCAGGCACTCTTTAAACAGAATCAGTCTGCCGACGCGACCGTTTCCATCCTGAAATGGATGAATCAACTCAAATCGAACATGAAAATCAAGTATGTCATCCAGCGTTTTCTGCTGTATCGCGTTGTACGCTTTCAGCAGTTTCTTCATCTGGATCGATACTTCTTCCGGTTCCGCTGTTTTCTTGCCGCCAATTTCGTTCGGCAGTTTTTTGTAGTCGCCAACAGCAAACCAGCTCTTGCGCGCATCGCTGGTTCCGTTTTTTAGAATCAAGTGCAGTTGCTTGATCAATCGTTCGCTTAAAGCCAAGTTTGCCTGATCGACGATTTGGTCGATACAGCGAAAGTGGTTCGCGGTTTCTACCACGTCGTCGACACGAACCACACCGTCGCCAATACCGATAGTGTTCGTTTCGAAGATATAACGCGTTTGATCCTGCGTGAGCTTGCTGCCCTCGATGCGGTTGGAGTTATAGGTTAGCTCGATTTGCACTTTGTGATAGATTCCGCCGGAGAGATGCGCTTCCTTCTCCGCCTTGAGACGATCCAGCAGCGTTTCCGGCGCGTCTTCGCGTTTGTTTGCGCGATCCGGCCGTTGTGCGCTTTCAGGAATGCTCCATGTCTTACCGGTCAGAAACGCATCCGGAATTTTGCCGTTTGCGCAATAATTACGCACGGTGCGCTCCGCAATGCCCCAACGCTTCGCTGTGTCCGCTACAGAGAGATATTTCATGCTCTTACCTCCTGTGTCCACGTTCATCATAACACATCATCGGCAAGAATAAAATTGTAAATTCAAATATTATGCGTTTCTTGCCGATAACGGCAAGTTTACTCATTGATTTTTACAAAAGTTCTTGCTTTTTGCCGATAACGGCATGGTTTTACTCTTGTATTTCCCGGCGGATCAGCTCCTGCGCGATTGCAAACGCTTTTAGCCTTCTTGTCGCGAGCGTGTGCTGCGGCGTGCCCGCGGCAAACTTCGGCAGTACGGATTCCACGCGCGCTGTGGCAAACGCGAGTGCCTCGACCGCCTGCTCCAGCGATTCTTTGGAGTATAGGATTGCTTCCTGCGGCTCGCCCTGCTCCCGCGCGATGAGTTGGAGCGCAAGCGAATACGCCGCGATGCCTCGCGCAGACAGGCGGTATTGCGCGGTGCCTTCCTTTAGCTTCAGAATCGCTTTTTCGCTCTTCATCCGCGTAGATTGGATCGCCCGCGTGGCCTCGGATAACGCCTCTTGAGTATAGACTCCCATGCGCACCTCCCGTTAAAAAAGCCCGCCTTACGGCGGGCAAGTTGCGCTTGTGTTATTGTTCTTCCGATGCGAGCCTGCGGCCCATGAGCACACCCATGACGGAGGCCATCATCAGTCCGCGCGTCCAGCCGCTGGAATCTCCCAGCGAATAGAATCCCTGAATGTTGGTTGTGAAGCTTTCGTCCATCTTCACGCGGTTGGAATAGAACTTGAGTTCCGGCGAATAGAGCAGTGTCTCCGCCGCGGCAAAGCCGGGCACGACCTGATCGACTGCCTGAATGAAGTTGATGATGGTCGTCATCGCGCGAAACGGCATTGCCGCCGTGATATCCCCCGCGACCGCGTCCGGCAGCGTCGGCACCCCGTTGGAAAACGAAAGCTCCCTCTGCCAGGTACGCTTGCCGTCCAGAATATCGCCGTAGCGCTGCACAAGGATATGTCCCGCGCCCAGCATGTTGGTGAGTTCGCCGACCTTTTGCGCGTAGGCGATCGGCTGATCGAACGGCACATTGAAGTTATGCGAGCAAAGAATCGCCAAATTGGTGTTGTTGGACTTCTTCTCTTTATACGCGTGTCCATTGACCACGGCGAGGTCGTTGTCGTAGTTTTCCTGGCTCACAAATCCACCGGGGTTCTGGCAGAAGGTACGAACCTTGTTGCGGAACGGCTGCGGATAACCGATGAGCTTGCTCTCGTAGAGTACCTCGTTGACGGTCTCCATCACCTCGTTGCGAACCTCGACGCGCACGCCGATATCCACGGTGCCGGGCTGATGCGCAATTCCGTGCTCCGCACAGATGTTTTCCAACCAGTCCGCGCCGCGGCGACCGGTCGCGATGACGACGGTCTTGGCAAAGAGCTCAAAGCCCTGTTTACCGTCGTTGAGCAAAACGCCCTTGCAGACGTTGTTTTCCAAAATCAGGTTTTCGCAGGCGTGACCAAAGAGCATCTCCACGCCATTTTGGAGCAGATATTGCTCGATGGCGTAGTAGATATCCTGCGCTTTTTCGGTGCCGAGGTGGCGAATCGGGCAATCGACCAGCTTTAGCCCCGCCTGAATCGCGCGGCGGCGGATCTCCTTGACCGCAGCGGTGTTGTTGATGCCTTCCACATGCTCGTCCGCGCCAAACTCAAGATAGATGCCGTCGGTATAGTCAATCGCAGCCTGCGCCTTATCCGCCCCAATCAGGGTGGGCAAATCGCCGCCCACCTCAAACGAGAGCGAGAGCTTGCCATCGGAAAACGCACCCGCGCCGGAAAATCCGGTGGTGATGTGGCAATATGGTTTGCAGTTGACGCAGCGGCCGGTTACGGCTTTCGGGCAGCGGCGCTGTTCCACCGCGAGCCCTTTTTCTACAATGACGATGCGCTGTTTTGTGCCGCGCTTAATCATTTCAAGTGCGGTAAAAATGCCCGAAGGGCCTGCGCCAACGATCACAACGTCTGTCTGCATAAGTGTTCCTCCTCAGTCAGTTTCCAGTTCCAAAATGCTTTCTTTTCGGTCGCAAGACTGCGAAAATCCCATCGCCCTGCGAGAACCAACAAAGTAATATATTTATCAGAAAATCCGCGTTTTGTCAAATAAAACCTACTTTACTTGCTTTCCGTGTTGCGCCCTTTTCACTGGCACGGAAGTATGGTATAATGACACATCTTGAAAACAGGAGCGCCTCAGGCATGCAGCTATCAGAATTGGTCCGCCGCATCCGCAGCGGTGAGAAAGAAGCCGTCAAGGAGCTCGTCGCAACATACGGCAGCGCGGTTTATCAGCGCGCTTTTGAGCGAACGAATGACAAAGAGCTCGCCCGCGAAGCCGCGCGCCAGACCTTCGGGCAATTTGTTGCGATTGTGCAGCAGCAGCCGGGAGACGATGGCTGGACGCTCTGGTTCGGCGACCTGATCGAGAAAAACATCTCGACGTATGCGCAGATCAGCACCGATATGCGCACCATCGAGAGCGAACTGGATCACGAGATCGTAGATACGACCCCTGCCTATACGGCAGTACCCGCATATAAGGCAACCCCTGCGCCCGCCGCGAAAGAGCCGGAACCGCTCATCTGGCGCACGCCGGAGCCGGAGCCCGCGCCGCGCAAAGCGGAGCCGGAACCGCTCATCTGGCGCGAACAGCAGGAGCCGCTTCCCACGCGCACACCGGAGAAATCCAAACGCGGCGAGCGTGCGCGCAAGCAGGACGAGCGCAAGCAGGAAGCGCGCGTACACAAAGACAATGTGCGCGACGAAATCTTTGACGAGCCGTATCGTAGTAAAGCAAAAGGCAGCGCAGGTCACAAGTTTTCCATGGTGCTGCTGATTCTCGTAAGTCTCGTGTTGCTCTGGGTGGTTGCCGGCGTCGCGATGACGCTGCAATGGATCCCGTATTATGATCTAGGCTTTACCTGGTTCAACCAGCACGCGTTTAAACTCTTCTAATATCTGACAGCAAATAAAAAGATCGGGTTTTTTACCCGATCTTTTTGCTTTCTTACTTCTCTTCCGGCTTTTTACGGTAGAGAACAAATTTTCTGCCGATGCTCTGGATCACCTCGGCGCCAAGCGCTTGCGCAAGCTGTGCCGCCGCTTCCTTTGCGTCCAGCGCGCTGGTCTCCAGCACGGATAGCTTAATCAGCTCGCGCTTGTTCAGCGCCTCGTCCACGCTCTTGATCAGGTTCTCGCTGATGTCTTCCTTGCCGATCTGAAAAATCGGTTTCAGCGTATTCGCAAGCTTGCGAAATTCCGCGCGTTCCGTTCCGGTCATAACTGTTTATCCCCTCTCCCGCTCACACGGGTTCGAATTTTTACCAATTGAGCGCTTGATTATAACACGCCTTTTTCAAAAAAGCGAGAGACGACGCGGAAAATCGCGCATGTTTCCTGCTCTAGATGATCGGAGCCAAAAAACCGCCGCCGGGCAGCATGTACGACTGTCCGTTGAGATACTCGTTCTCCGGCACATTGGAGTCGTAATAAAGGTTAAACCCGTTGGATTCGATGTTCTGATGTGTCACGTCCGCATTGACCAAAGCGGTCAGATACGTTTCCCCTGTGAGGATGAGTTTGCTGGATGCGTCCAGATAGACCGATGCCCGCGCGGGCAGCATGCCGCCGAGATCGCCGGAAAACGAGGCACCGTTTTGCATGCGAAGCTCCAACGTCGCTTCTTCCGCAAGCGTGGGCATGGCGGAAATCGCCGTTTGATCCAGTGTCAGGAAATTGTCACCCGAAAGCACACGCAGAATATCTCCGCTCTTGGAAGAAAGCTTTACACCGGTGAGCGGGAGTCTCCCGCCCAACAGCAGGATTCTGGGTGAATCCGCGCCCTCGGTTGAAAGCGTACCGGACGTGATCATCGCGCTCGCGTCTTCCCGCACAATGAGCACGGGCGAGGATTCGCCGGAGGTATAGACGGAGGTGTCGTTCGCCGTCAATTGCGTGCCTTCTGCTGAAACGATCATCCCCGCAGCACCAAGCCCGTTGGTGGTGATATTGCACTGGTTTAGCGTCAACTGTCCTTTCGAAATCACCGCGACGGCGGTATTGATCCCGCTGGTGTAGTCGCCGGTGGTATCGCCGGTCTTGTTGATATCCACGCTGGTCATGGTCAAGATTCCCAAGCGCTCCACGAGTACCGCATTGGTATCCTCCGTGTTGGAGGCATAGGTTTCGTTGCTGGATTCCGTGGTCTCCCCGTCAACGGTATAGAGGCTGCTGTGGGTCGCAGCTGCGCCTTCGGCTTGCGGCTCGGTGTCGCCGCCGCTTACGATTACTTCCGCTTGTGCATCCGTGGCTTTTTGCTGCGCTGACGCTTTGCCGCAACCCGCGGCAACCAGCAAACACATCGCCATAAAAAGCGGCAGAACGCGTTTGAAAATGGATTGTTTCATATTCTTACACACTCCTTGTGCAAATTACTTTTTAATGAAAACAGGTTCCTTCGGGATAGAATGATGCAACTTGATCTTAGTAAATACTTGTGTCCGGCGCATGACGTCTATATGAATGTTCTGTCAAAAAAAGACCCGCGTTTTTGACGCGAGCCTTTGGTTGCGGTTCGTTCTTACGCGTACTTCGCCTCAAGACGCTTGCGAATCTCGCGGATGAACGCGAGGCTCGTGACCGCTTTGGGCGTAATGCCTTCGACCAGACCAACAAGATCCTTCGTCATGATGCCCGCATCCAGTGTCTCGATGGACGCTTCCTCCAGCTTTTTGCCAAAGTCCGCAAGCGCGGGTAAATGATCCAGCTCGCCGCGCTTACTCAGCGCGCCGCTCCAGGCGAAGATCGTCGCCATGGGGTTGGTGCTGGTCTCCTCGCCTTGCAGATACTTGTAATAATGGCGGGTCACGGTGCCGTGCGCGGCTTCGTACTCAAAGTTGCCGTCCGGAGAGACGAGCACGCTCGTCATCATCGCGAGGCTGCCAAACGCGGTGCTGACCATGTCGC
>CAYVAO010000019.1:262-12125 GCA_964448895.1 uncultured Christensenella sp. | reverse complement strand
ATACCCCCTACAATTCGAGTGCCACAAAGAGAAGAATTCAACGTCTATGAACCGAAATCCATTTTAACTTCCGCAATTACTTTCTTTGCGTAGTAACAGGATCCCAAGCGTGTTCGGTCCACAATGGCAGGAAATTGTACATCCGGCATTCGTTTCAATCATTTCATCAAAATGCGCATACTTTTGAATCATCACTTTCACATCTTCGACTATATTTGCCGAACACATAGGATGAGTAATAAAAACTCGCCTATAATCAATATCATGCTTATCGCATAACTTGTCTTTCACATATTGTTCCAAGCAGCGCTTGAAACTGCCGCTATATTTTTTGCCAACAATCATTCTGCCATTCGAAACTTCAATACACGGTTTGATCTGTAAAATTCTTGCGCTATACATTTCCAAGCCAGAACAACGACCGCCTCTATATAGATAATCTAGCTGATCAACAATAAAGCTTGAGTCAACCTTTGGTATTATCTCTTTTAGGTGGCACAATATATCATTTACAGAAACATCGGCCCTGGCCATTTTTGCCGCTTCGTATACAAGGTGACCGCTTCCCGAGGAGAGATTTTGTGAGTCAACAACGTATACATTTTCGAATTCTTGCGCCGCCAAAAGTGCATTTTGATAACAAGAAGAGAAACTGGAGCCAATACATATATGTATGACCGCTTCATGCTTCGGTGATATTGCTTCAAAGAAACGTTCGTATTCATACGCGTTAATCGCCGCAGTTTTGCAGGGTATATTGTCACACTCAACATAGCGGAAGATATCTGCGGGGACGATATCCACACCATCATGATAAGCCTTTTCGCCTATCATTACAACAAGTGGAGTAAGTGTGATGTCCATTTCATATAGTATCTCTTTGGAAAGATCGCAAGTGCTGTCAGCAGTGATTTTTATCATACGTTTCCTCCTTAAAACCCGCAGAACAAGCCTCGTAAGAATAATTATTGAGAATTGTGCTGCTTTCCCCAAGCAGACAAGGGGCTATGCTCATGTAAAGCCAACCGGCTTTGCTGGTTTAGTCATCCAGGGCGGATTACTTGTTGATCTTCGCATTATGGATTATTGAACAAAAAGATTAAATGTATATTAAGATGCTTTATCTTTCGATTCACGCATATAATGTTAAACTTATTTAGATAGGTCTTGTTGGCAGATAGCAATTTTTGGTTTTTATTTTTTTCAAAGTTTATCACAATGAGTTTTTTATACATAGAATAGATGCATCTTATACAAACATGTATCGACATTGGTTTGCTTGATGTCAATAGTCGTAGTTTATATGCAAAGTCATGCTCGATAATAGGATATTATCTATTCACTAGTTTTTATAAGGTAATTCGAAGCAATTAGTGCATAACCGCTATTTATAAATAACTCGGAAAAGACCAGTAAAGGCAACTCTTTTTCTCACTATTTCAACAATGAGTTGGAAATAATGCTGCAGCTTCAAATACGATTAGCGAAACAAGGCACTGTAAACGGACAAAAACTCGATCCTTCTTCAGTGCCTTTTTAGGATGTATTGTACTCAGTAATGATCTCAACAACCCCAACAATCGATTTGTATCTTTATAATCTGAGACGTTATTCCTGTTTGTATGAATATCAAAATGGTAATTGAGGTAACACTTCATTGATAAATAAATCAACAAGCTGCGGATCAAACTGGGTTCCGGCGTTTTTCCTTAGTTCTTGAATCGCTTCGTCTCTGCTCAGCGGTTCGCTGTAGTATTGGACGCTGATCATTCTCTCGTATGCCTCGGCTATGGCAATCGCTCTGGATTCCCAGAGAATCTCTTCGCCTTTCAGCCCTTTGGGATATCCGCTGCCATCCCAATGTTCATGATGCGCTAAAACGAAATCCGCTATCGCATGGTATTCAATTGTGGCTCCAAGCAGCCGGTACCCCACTTCCGGATGTTTCTTTATCTGGATCCATTCAATCTGGTCAAGCTCGCCGCCCTTTTTGAGTATTGACTCGTCCACGAAGATTTTCCCGATATCATGCATTTCGCCGGCCACGCCGAGTGATTTTACCTCCTCGGAAGATAAGCCGAACTCCTCGCCGATCTTCCGGCAGATGAGACCGACTCTGCCGGAGTGTGATTCTTCCTCGCCGCATTTCTGGAAAAGTGCGGCAATGATCGCTTTTATGATCTGATTTCGATTATTGATATTCAGCGTTTTCCGGAAATACATATCCTTTTCGGCATTTTTGAGAACATCGTTTGAAAGCTGCCATATAGATTTCGCATGGATGAAAGATACAAATCTCTAGACAGATCAAGATTCAACTGCACGGAATCCGTTAAACGATATGCGTTTGGCAGCATTAATTTGATTTCAACCTTTTCTCCCGATGCCGATATACTTCTTGTGTAATATGGGTTCGTATTTTCTGCAATGTCCCCGGATGTCTTAATCCCAGAAAAAGTGCACCCTGAGATTTTCTCCATGCTGCTGATTGTGGTAGTATCAATCAATCGGCCGATCAATATTTTCCCGCATGTCTGTTCTGCTGAAAGGGAATCTGTCACATCTGAGGAAGCAAAAAAGTAATACTCAGTCCCCAACTTCTGAATACAGGAAACATCCTCATATTGCATTGTGCGTGTAACTAGTGCGCTCAACTCGTTCTCAATCTCTTCAGGGAATTGACCGAACGAGTCGTCGTACCGAGAATAATATTGTTTGTAAACGATTTCTTGAGCGTTATCCGTCAACACAAAGAAGTCGATATCAAGGTTGACGAATGAACTTATATCTAGATTTCGTTCAACATAACCCGTATTTCTCCCTTTTATGTACTCATAAGTATCGTCCCAGTGGCCCCAGTCGTTCACTGTGCCAAGATACTTACTGGTTTTCTCCTTCACGAAGTCAACTATGCTGTCGGCGGAAGTGTCGATTTGCGCTGTTTCCTGCTTTTCAACATACCTTCCAAAGAACATCAAAAACGCGGTATTCATCAGAATTATTCCCAGAATCATGACGGGAATTATTGCAAGAAATATCTTGTTCTTCATCTTCATACTGCCTCTCCTGTTTCATCGAGTTCCGTTCGGTCCGTTTAATATAATCAAAAAATTGGGATACGAGTCAAACAATTCCTTCAGAAGATCACGCGTGAAACCATGCTTCATTGAGGAGAGCAATCGCAGGAATAATCTCGTTTTCTTTCAATGTGGCAAAACCGAGAGCAACAGCATCCCGATAATTTGCAGGTGGAGCATCGCAAAAAAATCTTGATATGTCATATATTAGCACCCTTTTCTCTTTTGCCGTTTCAACCAGCCGATCCCCCTCCATACCATTGTTCACTTTCAGAATTAAATGCAGCCCTGCGTTTGCGCCAATTATTACCGCATTCGGCAGCGTCTTCTGTATTGCGGCAACCAGTGTCTCCCTTTTTTGCCGATAGATCTTCCTCATTCGATTCAAATGACGGTCATAGAAACCGTTCTCTATGAACCTGCTTAAGATTTCCTGTTCAACAGCCGGCGCTGAACAAATTGTGAAACTCATTTTTCTCTGGTAATCCTCCACCAACTGTGCTGGAAGAACCATATAACTGATCCTCAGCGAAGGACTTAACGATTTTGAAAACGATCCGATATAGATAACTCGCCCTTTATGATCGAGCCCTTGCAAGGATGGAATCGGTTTCCCACTATATCGAAATTCACTGTCGTAATCGTCTTCAATAATATACCGATCCGGTTTATCGTAGGCCCAATTGAGCAGCTGAACACGCCGGTTGATCGGCATAATGCTGCCGAGCGGGAACTGATGCGAGGGAGTGATGCACACCACATTAACTTGGCTCTTCTCTATCTGTTCGATATCAATACCATTCTCGTTGACGCGAACAGGCACGTATTTCGCACGGTTGCTGCTAAAAAGAAGCGCGAGTTTTTCATATCCGGGGTTTTCAATCGCGTAGGTGTAGTCGTAGTCAAACAACTGTATGAGCTGCTGCAATAAATAGTCAGTCCCTGAACTGATAATAATCTGTTTTGGTGAACAAATTACACCGCGTGAATCATGTAAGTTTCGTGCTATGCTCGAACGCAATCGAAATAGCCCTTGGAAATTACTTTCACGAAATAGTTCGCTGTTGTCTGTACATATAATTGTATTGCAGAGTTTTCTCCAGATTTTTACGGGAAACCCATCCGAGTCAATTCCGTGCAAAGAGAAATTATAAAGGAATCTCTCCGCTGGGTCTTCGGCTATATCTTCTTGTTTTTCAGCACATTGCGGGAAAGCAATGTTTTGTACAGCCGCAACGAAATACCCGCTTCTCGCTTTCGGTAAGATATATCCTTCATCTATCAGCTGATTATATGCGGCCTGAACCGTATTCAAACTGCATTGTAAATGAGTCGCCAAGCAGCGTTTTGACGGTAGTTTTTCATTCTCCAGCAGATTTCCGCTTGTGATTTCATCTCTAAAATATTCATATAGCCGAAGATAGATCGGAAAATGTTCTCCTTTATCCATCAGCAAAACCGGTTCAATCATATTGTCTCCATTTGGTTCCATTGTACATTTGCTTTCTGGGTCTTTCGCCGGTTCCAGCTAGCTATAATAATATGGCAATTGAACTCCGAATACAAGTCAGAAAGAAAAATGTATAAGCATCGTCTTGTCAGGTACGGTTGAACTCGCATGCTGTGCTTACGAACGATATAAACATGTACTGTTTTTTCCCTCCGGTCGTCTACATAAAATCTTCACACAGCTTCCATATGATGTCTCTAAATGAAGGATCGGACAAATGCTCTTTCCATTTAGAGCGCATTATTCCGTTCAGATGAAAGGACCATCATTATGGAAAAAAAGCGGGCTTATCGGATTTCCGGCATGACATGCGCGCACTGCGAGGCACGTGTTTCGAAAGCGGCGAAAGCCGTTCGCGGCGTAACGAGCGCGAGCGCTTCGTTTGCACGCAATCTGCTCGAAGTGGGTTACGACCCGGCCGTAACGGACGAATCCACGCTGGATGCCGCCGTAACGGAAGCGGTCAACGCCGCAGGCTACCAGCTGCTCGGCACAGCGAAGGAACGCCAGCCGGTTGCGAAGGTCATTCCTGTCGCGCTCATTCTGATTGCGCTGTATCTGGTGCTGCGCTATACGGTCGGCTTCGATTTCTTTGGCTACATTCCAAAGATCGACAGCACGATTTCGCTTTCCGCCCTGTTTGTCACGGGCTTGTTCACCAGCGTGCACTGCATAGCAATGTGCGGCGGCATTAACCTTTCCCAAAGCGTTGGCACGGGCGGAGCCGCTAAAAACAAACTCCGCGGCCCGTTTTTGTATAACCTCGGCCGCGTGATTTCCTATACGATCATCGGCGGCATCGTCGGCGGGCTGGGTTCCGTGCTGTTCCTCAGCGAAACCGTAACAGCCGTTATCCTGATCCTCGCGGCGGTCGGTATGCGCTTTATGGGGCGCGGCATGCTCGGATGGCTGCCCTCGTGGCTCGTTCCCCGTACGCCAAAGTTCCTTTCGTCGCGGCTCGGCAAAGCCGGCGCGGGCAAAGGGCCGCTCGTGGTCGGCCTGCTCAACGGTCTGATTCCCTGCGGGCCTCTGCAGGCAATGCAGCTCTACGCCCTGACGACCGGTTCCGTGCTGACCGGAGCTCTGTCCATGCTGCTCTTCTCGCTCGGCACCGTTCCGCTCATGCTCGGCGCGGGCGCGCTCTTCTCCGCACTGAAAGGAAAATTCGTCTATACCGTGCAGCGCGTGAGCGCAGTGCTCGTCGTATTCTTTGCCGTCGTTATGGCAGCGAGCGCGGTCAACCTCATCGGGGTGCGCCCTGTGCAGCTTAACTCCGTTCAGGCTGCAGCAGCCACGTCCGAGCCGCAGAACGCGTCGCAGTCCCTGCTTCAGCAGGCGCTTGATCAAGGGTATCTGCCCGCAGCCGTTTCCAACGGCGTGCAGACCGTGCAGGCGAACTTAAATCCATACGTCTACCCGTTCATCATCGTTCAGAAGGGTGTTCCGGTTGAATTCACGATCACTGCGGCAGAGGGCGATATCACCGGCTGCAACCAGACCGTAGTCTTCCCTTCCTTCGACGTGAAGAAAACGCTGCAAGCAGGCGACAACGTCATTCAATTCACTCCCGATGAAACAGGGATCATTTCGTACACGTGCTGGATGGGCATGCTGGACGGCCGCATCCTCGTTGTGGACGATCTCGCCAGCTCGCCCTCGGATGCGGCGCTGCCGGAAGCAACAACGTCCCCGGCGCTGATTCCCGCTACTCCGGGTCTTGGTTCGTCGCGTTCCTCCGGCGGATGCTGCGGTTAAGGAGGAACCTATGATTGAACGATCTTACAAAGTCACCGGCATGACCTGCTCCGCGTGTTCGGCGCACGTCCAGCGCGCAGTATCGAAGCTGGAAGGCGTTGCCGCAGCGGAAGTCAACCTTGCAACCGAGACCCTGCGCGTGCAGTTTGACGAGTCGAAAGTAGATCTCGTTAAGCTGCAGTCCACTGTGGAAAACGCCGGCTACGGCCTTATCGCCCCGCAAATCAGCAAACGCGCTGAACTCGGCGTAGACGGCATGACCTGCGCGAGCTGTTCCGCCGCTGTGGAACGCGCGCTCAAAAAGCTCGACGGCGTTTCGGAAGCTTCCGTCAATCTCGCAACCAACCGCGCCGCTTTTTCCTACGATCCTGCAAAAGTAAAGCTCGCGCAGATCCGCGAGGCGATCACAAAAGCGGGTTATACACCCCTTGACCTCGCCGCGGAAGACACGCGGGACGCCGAACAGGAGAAGCGTGAAAAAGCGCTCCGCGTCATGCGTATAAGGCTGATTACAGCCGCGGTGTTCGCACTGCCGATTCTTTACATCGCCATGGCGCACATGTTTCCCTCGCTCGGCGTGCCGCTGCCAGCGTTTATGAACCCGCACAGCTTCCCGCTCGTGTTCGCGCTCGTGCAGCTGTTTCTTTCGGTTCCCGTTATGCTGGCGGGCGGACGGTTCTTCCGCGTAGGGTTCAAAACGCTCTTCAAGGGAGCGCCGAATATGGATACGCTGGTCGCCATCGGCACCGGCAGCGCGTTTCTCTACGGAGTCTACGCAACCGTGTTGATCTATCTCGGAGACTTCGGTTTTGCGCAGCACCTCTATTTTGAGTCCGCCGCCGTAGTCATTACGCTCGTCATGGTCGGTAAATACCTCGAAGCCGTCAGCAAGAGCAAGACTTCCGAGGCGATTAAAAAGCTCATGAGCCTCAAGCCCAAGACCGCAGTCGTCATCAAGGACGGCGCGGAGCTGGAAGTGGCGCTGGACGAAGTCGCCGTGGGCGATCTCGTGCTCGTGCGGCCCGGAGCGGCGTTTCCCGTGGACGGCGTGGTGCAGGACGGCGCTTCCAGCGTAGACGAGAGCATGCTCACCGGCGAATCCCTGCCTGTGGAAAAGCAGCCCGGTTCCGCCGTCACCGGCGGCAGCATCAACGGCGAAGGCATGCTTCGTTTCACCGTTACGCATGTCGGCGAGGATACCGCTCTTTCCAAAATTATCCATCTTGTTGAAGAAGCGCAGGGGCGAAAAGCCCCCATCGCGAAACTTGCGGACGTGATCTCAGGCTACTTCGTGCCCGCGGTCATCGGCGTTGCGGTTGCCGCCGCCGTAATCTGGACGCTTGCCGGCAAAGACTTCAACTTCGTGCTCAACATCTTTGTGACCGTGCTCGTGATCGCGTGTCCCTGCGCGCTGGGGCTCGCCACGCCGACGGCCATCATGGTCGGCACCGGCAAAGGCGCGGAGCTTGGCGTTTTGATCAAGGGCGGCGAGGCGCTGGAAACCACGCACGGCATCCGCGCCGTCGTGCTCGACAAAACCGGCACCATCACGCAGGGCAAGCCGGAAGTAACCGACATTGTGCTCTATTCTCAGTTGAACGAAGCGTTCGTCCTCGCAGTCGCAGCTTCCGCCGAACGCGGATCGGAGCACCCCATTGCGCGGGCAATCGTATCCGCGGCCGAAAGCCGCAATCTGCCGCTTGACCAGCCGGATTCCTTCCGCGCGGTTCCGGGGCGCGGCATCGAAGCCGCCGTTTCCGGAAAAAGCGTGCTCGCGGGCAGCGCAAAGCTGCTCCTGGAGCAGGGCGTCGATATCGCCGCATCCTCCAGGGATGCGCTCGCGCTCTCCGGCGCAGGCAAAACGCTTATGTATATTGCCATCGACGGCAAGCTTGCAGCGCTGATGGCCGCCGCGGATGCGGTCAAGCCCACAAGCAGGCGCGCTGTTGCGCAGCTCAAAGCGCTCGGGCTCGACGTTTACATGCTCACCGGAGACAACGCTGCCACCGCCAAAGCGGTCGCGGAAAGCGTCGGCATTGAGCACGTGCTTTCGGACGTGCTGCCGGACGGCAAAGCCAGCGAAGTGCAAAAACTCCAGGCGCAGGGCAAGCGCGTCGCCATGGTGGGCGACGGCATCAACGACGCGCCCGCGCTCGTGCAGGCGGACGTCGGCATGGCCATCGGCACCGGCACAGACGTCGCGGTCGAATCCGCGGACGTGGTGCTCATGCGCGGGGACCTCGGTGCGGTCGGCGCGGCGGTTGCGCTTTCGCGCGCGACGATTCGCAACATCCGCCAGAACCTCTTTTGGGCGTTTGCCTATAATGTCATCGGCATTCCGTTCGCGGCCGGCGTGTTCTATGCCTTCGGCGGCCCGCTGCTGACCCCCGTGTTCGCGGGTGCGGCCATGGCGCTGAGCTCCGTCTCCGTCGTGACCAACGCGCTGCGTCTCAAACGGTTTCACCTGAAGAAGAAAGACTGACCCTGGACTCAGAAAGGAACAGCGTTATGAAAAAGATCATATTAATCGTGTTTTCGCTCGTGCTAGCATCAGTTTTACTCGCAGGGTGCGCCGCAACCGACGTGATCCTCAAATACAGCCCTTTTTCTCTGGACACCATCGTGGAGAAGTTTCCGGCAATCGTGACCGACAACACCCAAACCGATCACTACTTCACGCTCTCCGTGGACGCAGAAACGCTGCTGAAGGTCAGCAACGATTTTAGCCTCACGGATGAAGATATCGCAATCCAAACGCCGCTGAAGCCCTTTACCGACGCGGGGCTCAACCCCGCAAAGCTCGGCGCGGGTTACCGAACGGACGGCGCATCGCTTTACCTTGTCGCTGATTTCGGCGCGGGCACGGGCGTGCAGAGCACGATCACAAACGCCTTGTTTGAGAGCGTAAAAGCGAACCGCGCCGTTCTGACCTATCACGCGGATCTCGACCACTACGGCGTCAAACTTCCCGCGGGCAAGTTTGAGTGGGCGAAGGACGAATCGACGAACGACAAAGATATCGTGTTCGTCATCGCCGCGCAGCCGCTTGCCGACCTCGGAGTCGACGTGCAAAATGTCGAAGGCTGGATCTTCAAGACCATGCAGGACGACGCGGGTAAGGACTTTGACGTTTTGCTTAAGCCTTATTCCCTCGAATCGTAATTGCCAAACGCGTGCTTTGGGCGTATGCTGAATAAAAAGGCTGCGCCCAAACACGTTTATTCAGGAGCGGTATGACGATAAAAGTAACGATTCTCGTCGTGGAAGACGAGCAGAAAATTGCAGACGTGCTGAAATCCTATCTCGAACGGGAAGGTTTTCTCGTCGCGGTCGCGGCGGACGGCGAGGAGGCTCTGCGCCTGCACGCTTCGCTTTCCCCCGCGCTCGTACTGCTCGACCTCATGCTCCCCAAACGCTCCGGCGAGGATGTCTGCCGCGAAATCCGCGCGCGCGGCAATACGCCAATCATTATGCTTACGGCAAAAACCGAGGAGAACTCCATTCTCGGCGGTCTCGCCATCGGCGCGGACGACTACGTGACAAAGCCGTTCAGCCCGCGGCAAGTCGTCGCGCGCATACACGCGGTCCTCCGCCGCACGGGTATCGCGCAGCCGGACGTTCTGCGCTTCGACGGCGGACGGCTCGTCATCGACGCCACCGCGCGCACGGTCTATTGCGATAACAGCGCGGTAACGCTCACGCCCAGCGAATACAGCCTGCTGGTCACGCTTGCGTCCCACCCGGGCAGAACGTTTACACGTGACGAACTGATTCAGTTCGCTCTCAAAGACGATTTTGAAGGATACGACCGCGTGATCGACACGCATATGAAGAATCTACGGCAGAAGATCGAGCCGGACGTCAAACAACCGCGCTATCTCGTCACTGTGCACGGCGTAGGGTACCGTTTCGGCGGAGGAAAGACATGAAACCAATCTCGTTAGGAAAAAAACTGACGATTACTTTTCTGATAATCGCGCTGCTCTCGCTCGCGTTTGTCGGTTTCTTTGCAAATGTCTCTTTGGGAAAGCAGTTTAAGGATTATACCGTCGTGCGACTGAATCAGACGATCGAAAAGACCGTAGGCCAAGTGACCGATCTGTATTCCACATCCGGCGATCAATGGGATTTAGCGAACCTCGACGAAACCGGCATGGCGCTGCTCACAGACGGGCTCATCCTGCGCGTTGCGGACGCTGCCGGTACGGTCATTTGGGACGCGCAGGTGCATAACAACGGCATGTGCGTGCGCATTTTGGAAAACATGGCGCAAAACATGCAGTCCTATCAGGCGAATTTTCAGGGCGGCTACGAGGAGCAGAGCTTCCCCGCCGTCGTCAACGGTAAAACGGTCGGCACCATCACCGTCGGCTACTATGGCCCGTACTATTTCAACGACGCCGACCTGCAGTTTTTAAACGCGCTAAACCGCATTCTCCTGATCGCGGGGGCTGTCTCGCTCGCCGCCTGCGTTCTGCTCGGCGCGTATCTTGCGCGGCGGCTCAGCAGACCGATAACGGACGTCATCGCCGCAACGGGAAAGATCGCTGACGGCAACTACGGCGAACGCCTCGTACCGGCAGGCAGCACGACGGAACTGCTGGCGCTTTCGCACTCCGTCAACAGCCTCGCGGCCTCTCTGGAATCGCAGGAAGCGCTGCGGAAGCGGCTCACGGCGGACGTGGCGCATGAGTTGCGCACACCGCTCACGACGCTGCAAAGCATGATCGAAGCGATGCTGGACGGCGTCTGGGCGGTGGATGAAGCGCGGCTCAGCAGCCTGCGCGAGGAGATTTTACGCCTGAACAAACTCGTAGACGAGCTCGGCAAGCTCTCCCGGTACGAATCCGAATCGATGAAGCTGGACGCCGAATCGTTCGATCTGGCCGAACTCAGCGAGAAAACCGTTCGGAATTTCGAAGGCGTCGCGCGGCAAAAGGGCGTAACCCTCGCCTTCTCCGGCACGGTTGCGCCGGTCTTCGCCGACCGTGACAAAATCGGCCAAGTGCTCATCAATCTTTTGAACAACGCGCTGAAGTTCACCCTGTCGGGCGGAACGGTATCGGTCGAAACGGGTGTTCAGGAAGATCGTTCCATCCTGCGCGTACGGGACACCGGCTGCGGCATCGCGCCGGAACACCTGCCGTTCATCTTTGAGCGGTTCTACCGCGTCGATCCTTCGCGCGCGCGGGAAACCGGCGGCAGCGGCATAGGCCTTGCCATCGCTCTGGTGATTGCCAAAGCGCACGGCGGAGAGATCCTTGTGGAGAGCACGGTTGGAGAAGGCAGTACGTTTACGCTGGTACTCCCGAATCACCAGTATTCCGTATGATGCAAAAACAGGCGCTCTTTGATTTATGTTTTCCGCTCGCGATCCTTTTTCACATCAGAGCAAATCCATACCGTGGATGTTGCAGGTACGCCAGACAGAACACCAGTCTAGACGCCAATCGCTATATGCTGTGGCCGTTCGAGCGTTATTGCACCCAGTAAATTCCATTTGCACCCACCCTCAAGTAAT
>CAYVAO010000019.1:0-212 GCA_964448895.1 uncultured Christensenella sp. | reverse complement strand
CCACCCCCGTGATTCGCGCGATTGTATCACTTCGTGAGGGTTTATTCAAATGAAAACACCACCCATTGCGGTGGTGTTTTTCGTTTGACATAAGCGGGTCGGCATTCTTGACGACCCTGATCTAGCCTCACGCAATCGCGTAATGGTATCATTTTGTGAGTTTTCGCCAGCGAAGGATTCACGAATTGTTACCATTCGCGGGTTCTTTTTCT
>CAYVAO010000018.1:0-12197 GCA_964448895.1 uncultured Christensenella sp. | reverse complement strand
TGCGGCGTCGTGATTGGAAATGAAGCGGAAGATTCCAATCTGCCCGTGGACGCAGTGGAAGGATTGCTCGGCATGGACATCCTGCGTCTGGGGTTGGAGCGCGGCGCGAGCGCATATGAAGCGATGCACGTCATGATCGATCTGCTCGAAACCTATGGGCAAAACGCAAACGCGCATGTCCGCGCGGATTATCGATACGACAACTCTTACATTCTGGCGGACGCAAAAGAGGCCTGGGTGCTGGAAACCGCAGGCAGGCGTTGGACCGCTCGCCGCGTTCAGAATTTCGCCGCGATTTCAAACTGCTATAGCATTCGCGATGATTATGACGAAGCCAGCGCGGATATCGAATCGTATGCGCGGCAAATGCGTCTGCTCGCGCCCGATGCACCGTTTGATTTTGCGCGCGCCTATTCGCGCACGGTGCTGCGCCAGCAGCGGGCGGTGCCGCGCTATCGCAGGCTCAACAAGCTGCTCGACAAGCTCAATCCGGCGCTCAACGCCCGGAACGTAACCGAAATTTTGCGTGATCACTTTGAGGACGATCTGCTTGCCCCGCGTTACGGCGCGGGCGACGCGGTGTTTCCCAGCATTTGTATGCACGCGCTGACAGAGAAGGACAGCAAGACCGCGGGTTCGCTGATCGTATCCTGGCGGGACGGGCTTGGCGTAGCCTGCCGCCATTGCTTCTCCAATCCGTGCATCTCCGTCTATATTCCTGTGTATTTGACCGGAAAGTTACCCAACTCTTTCTCAACCGGCGGCGGTCAATATTCCGCCGATTCTCTCTGGTGGGTGTTGGAGCGGCTCAACTGCGCGGTTGAGGCGGATAGCGCGCGTTTTTATGCAGAAGTTCGCGCGCGCATGGACGCGCTGGAATCCGCGTTCTCCGCGCAAGCCGTCGAGGCGGAAGATCGGGCGATCTCGCTTTTCGCCGCGGGGAAAAGCAAAGAGGCAACCGTGTTGTTGGACGCGCTCACACAATCCTGCGCCGAGCAATTGCTTTCCGCAGCAAACGAGGAAACCAGCCGCATTCTCTCGCTGCTGCGAAAAGACGGCGGGCTGTACGGCTGCCGGGCGGAGTATCTGCGAGAGTATTGCAAAAACACCGAAATTCCGTTTCCGGACGCTGAATAAGCGCCGTTTGTGACCCCGTCACGGTTTCATTTCGATCTTCTGTTACACTGTATGAAAGGAGTGATCGATATGGATCAGACATTGTTCAATCTGCAAAACGCGGAAGAACTGTTGCAGACGTTAAAAAACCGTTTTCTATCGCACATGTCCCGCCACCCTTCGGTGAGTTGGGAAGCGGTGGAAGCGCGGCTTCGCAGCAATCCTACCAAACTCTGGTCGCTCTATATGATGGAATCCACCGGCGGCGAACCGGATGTGTTTGGTTATGATGCCACCACAGACGAATTCGTGTTTTTCGACTTTTCGGCAGAGACGCCCGCCGGACGCAGAAATCTCTGCTATGACCGGGCGGCGCTGGACGCACGCAAGGAGTATAAACCGGCGAACTCCGCGCTGGATCTGGCGGCGGAGATGCGCGTTTCCATCCTGACGGAGGACGAATACCGCGCGCTGCAAACGCTCGGCGAGTTCGACCGGAAAACGTCCAGCTGGGTGAATACTCCGGCAGAGATTCGCTCACTTGGCGGCGCGCTCTTCTGCGACAGGCGCTATAACCATGTGTTTACCTATCACAACGGAGCCGAGTCCTATTATGGGGTACGGGGATTTCGCGCTTCGCTGAGAATTTAATACACAAGCGCAGATGAAAAAGAGAGGTAATAAAACCTCTCTTTTTTTAATTGAAACCTTGACAACAATATGTCAGTTTTCACGCGCTATTATGGTATGATCAATATGTTGATGACTGAATCAGTTGTCCGAGATCAGGCAGGAGGTTTCTATGGGATACACGCTCAACCTTTCCGATATCTCATTGATGGATTATCAGGGTCTACTTCGCCAGCAAAACCTGCTTCCCGGGCGGCGCATGCTGTTGGAAGAGCTGGACGCGAGGTTTGCTGCGTTTGCAGATTTAGGGCTCACCACCGTTGCGCAACTAAAAGCATCCCGCGCGACGCCACAGAAAATGGCCCCACTCGTTCAAAAAACCGGAATTCCTGAGGAGTATCTTGTGATCCTTCGTCGCGAGCTTGGCAGCTTAACGCAAAAGCCCGTGCCCCTCGTTGAATTTCCCGATTGTGATCCTAGCCGGATCGATTCGCTCGCAGCGATCGGGATTCGCACCTCGCAGACATTGTGGGAGTGCGGAAGCGATGCCTCCGCCGAGTTGTTTGCTCTTTGCGATCTCGTCCGCATCAACGGCGTTGGCGCGGCTGCGGCACGCGCGTTTTACGAAGCAGGTTATGTCTCAGTCGGCGCTGTTGCGCGGGCAAACGCCGCAGACATGCTGGTACGCGTCAGCGCGGTCAACACTGAAAAGGGTTATTACAAAGCACGGCTCGGTAAAAAAGATATGCAATTCTGCATCGACTACGCAAAGTTGCTGGAAAAGTACAGTTGATTCCGTGACAGAAGTCTAAATTTGAGACCTGCGGGTCTCTTTTTTCTTGCGCCGGGAACCAATCTGTGTTATAAAACTACAAACGCCAAACAGCCGTCCGCAACCGCGCGGCGCAGGGAGGATCATGAAAAAAGGCATTCTGCTGGGACTACTCGCCTCGTTCTTTTTTGCGTTTACGTTTTTGCTCAATCGCAGCATGCACCTCTCCGGCGGCAGCTGGATTTGGAGCGCAAGCTTACGCTATCTTTTCACATTCCCGATCTTTGCCCTGCTCGTCTGGCGCACCTCCGGTTTTTCGCGCGTGCACGCCGCCATTCGCCAAGCGCCATTCCAATGGCTGCTCTGGAGCACCGTTGGCTTCGGGCTTTTCTACGCGCCGATCTCGTTTGCGGGCGACCACGGCGAAAGCTGGCTCATCGCCGCAAGCTGGCAGATCACCATCGTGATGGGGCTACTGCTCTCTCCGCTGTTTCAAAAGCGTATCGCGGTTAAAAACCTCGGCGCGGCGGCGGTTATCCTCGTCGGCGTATTCTTGCTTCAGGTGAAAAACATCGTCTCCCTCAACACCGCCTCGTTGATCGGCACGCTGCCGCCGATCCTGATTGCCGCCGTATCCTACCCGCTCGGCAACCGGAAGATGATGGCGCTCTGCCCGCCGGAGATGACGACGATAGAGCGCGTCTATGGTATGACGCTCTGCTCGCTTCCATTTTGGGTGCTGCTCGCGGTTACTGGTCTCGTCACGGTCGGCGCGCCTTCGGGATCGCAAGCCATCCAATCGCTCGGCGTCGCGATTCTCTCCGGCGTGATTGCGACGCTGCTCTTCTTCCGCGCGACGGATCTCGTGCGCCATAGCCAACGCCAGCTCGCCGTGGTGGAATCCACGCAGTCCTTTGAGGTGCTGTTTACCCTCGGCGGCGGTGTGCTCCTGCTGCACGATTCCGCGCCGGACGTATTCGGCTGGGTCGGGGTCGGGCTGATTGTCGTGGGTATGGTGCTCAGCAGCATCGCGTCTCTCGAAAAACCCGTCTCAGCGAACTGAATAAACATAACTCCAATCAAAAAGAGGCTCACGCCTCTTTTTTTTGCGCATTATTCCAACCTGAGCCGCAGTCGTTTCTTGCGATACTGCGTGTCCTGATAGAGGCCGTCCGTGCGCAGCAGCGAGGCAAGCAACCCCGCCAGCAGCAGATTCATCAAAAAAGCCAATGTATTGTCGGTTAAAAACGGAAACACCGCACTGTACCAAAGCGGATACCCTAGAAACACCGCAACCGAAAGCACCGCCTCCGCGCCAAACACCAGCAAAACCGCGCTCGCGAGCAGTTTCCCCAGCGTGCTGCCGAGTTTTCGCACGCGTGAAACGCCATAGACGAGCCAGGCCACGAGCCCGATCACGGGCAGCGCCGCAACCAATAGCCCGTAGCGATACGCGAGCCATGCAAGCAGCAAACTCTGCGACATCGTGCTCTCACCAAAGCGGTCTATGACCTCCTGTGTCGCCGTCGGCAGCGCGCTCCCCGCGCCAAGCAGAACCGAATGCGAGATCAGCTCCCGAATGCGCAGCACGAGCCAGCCGTCTCCCGTTGGATCGCTTGCGGGATTGAGCACCGCGAGCACGCGCCCCACGCGATACGGCTCGATGATCGTAACCACGGCGGCCAACAGCAGCACGAAAAAGAGCAATAATCCGATCGTCAACCCGATTCTACAATGAAAAAAGCCGGATCGAATCGACTTGACGAGCAGCCACAGGCAGGCGATCGAGGCGATCCCCTCCCAATAAAACCCGCTCCAAAACAGGGCCATGCTCAAGATGAGCGGCACCCCGGCGAGCGCCGCAGCGGCGAGAACGCCAAAGAAACCGAGCCCGCGCAGACGATAGAGCAATAGCCCATAGATCAGCGGAAACACCACCCATAGATAGCGAACGACAAGATAGAGCGCGCTCTCCATCGGCGGTTGCCCGATCATGATTGAGTACACAACGGGAAAAACAATTACGATCGCCAGAAACGCGGCGTACGCCTGCCAGCCAAAGCGCGCCATCCGATAGAGATTGATGCGAAACAGCAACGCAACTCCAGCGCCGCCGAGCACCACCGCAAGGAGAAATCCCGCCCATGCTGCAGAGCCGGACATTCGGTAAACCAACAACCGAAAGACGATACCAAGCAGCGCATAGAGCGCGATCGGAGCCAGCACGCCGAACGTCGCGGCGGGACGATAGCTCGCGTCAAAGAGCTGTCCCAGCGCCTCCGGCTCGCCAAGCTCGCGAAGGGTCTGCTCCTCTGCCGCCTCTTGCGTCAGCCCGTTTTGCAGCAGCGCTCCCTTCTGATCCTCCATATGATCCGCAAGTTCAGAGCGAATCGCCGGATGCGCCGCGCGCCAGCGCACCTCGCCGCAGACCGTGTTGAGATAAGCCTGCTCCCGTTCAGACGCTTGCAAGGCTCGCACCTCCCGTCAGCACCCGATTCACCGCGCCGGAAAAAACGGCCCACTCCTGCGTTTTTTCCGCGAGTGTTTCTCGCCCTTCCTTCGTGAGCGAATAAAACTTTCTCAATCGTCCTGTCTCCGCGGTCTTCTCGTAGGAAACGACGAGTCCCTGCCGCCAGAGATCGTGCAGCAGCGGATAGAGCGTGCCCGCCTTGAGGGTAAATGTTTGATCCGACCGGCGGCTCAGCTCCTCTATCATCTGGTAGCCATACATGTCCTGCTCCTGCAACAGTTTCAGTAAGAGCATCCCCGTACTTCTTGTTACGAGCGTTTTATCCAGTCCCATACGGCATTCTCTCTTTCTTTTCGTTATGTATCGGAATTCTATCTATAACATAGATCGGCATTCTATCTATGTCAAGCAAACAATTGTATATTTTGAATAAAAATTATAACAATACGCTTGTTTCTCGCGAAGTACGGCACTGGGGAAAAGAAAAAAGCACCCGCAAATTTGCGGGCGCCGTGATGATTTTTGTTGACAGAGGGCTTGTTCTAACAGTACACTAGATGTATATATTTTGCAGAAATTAACTATTTATGCATCCTATATTTTAATCTTATAACAAAAAAAGTGTGCTGTCAAGATATAAAAAACGCTTTGGGAGACGAATATGAACGATTTGGAACTGCTGCAGGAAGAACAATGGCTCGCCCGCGTCCTCGACGAGGCAAACGCGCAATATCGCGAAGCGGATGCGCGCGACGACGCGCTGAGATCCGACGCGATCGACACCCAGCGCGAGCTTTGGGAAGACGTCGGCACCATCGCGGCCTCGGACGGCCTGGATAAACTCGTCGATTTTTTGGAATACATCAACGTTATGAAAAAGCAGAAGCGGAGCCACGGCATCATCGCTTCCCAACTGCAAAAGCTGCAAAAGATTCTCCGCTCCCCTTATTTCGGGCGGATTGATTTTCGCATGAATTCGGAGCCCAACGCAAAAAGCTACTATATCGGCACCTTCAGCCTGATTACGGACGATAATCAGATGCTGGTCTACGACTGGCGCGCGCCGCTGAGCGGCATGTTTTATGACGACGAGGTAGGCCCCGCGCAGTTTACAACCCCCGGCGGCGTGATCGAAGGCGAGCTGACGCGCAAGCGCCAGTATAAGATTGAAAACGGCAAACTCGCCTATAGCTTTGACAGCAGCGTCAAGATCGACGATGAGATGCTCCAACAGATGTTGGCGGGACACGCGGACGGCAGGATGCGTACGATCGTCACCACGATTCAGCGCGAGCAAAACCGCGCCATCCGAAACGAGTCCTTCAAACACCTGATCGTGCAGGGCGCGGCTGGCAGCGGAAAAACATCCGTGGCTCTCCACCGCATTGCCTATTTACTCTTTCGCCATCGGGACACCATCACCGCGGAGAATATCATCGTCTTTTCGCCGAACACCGTGTTTAGCGACTATATCTCAAACGTGTTGCCGGAGCTCGGCGAAGCGAACATGCTGCAAACAACGTTTGAAGCGTTCCTCTCCGGCGCGCTCCCGCTGAAAGGACGAAAAGAGCGGTACTACGACCTGATGGAATACCTCTTTTCCGCCAAAGAGAAGGCGGGTTATACGGAGCGAATCGAGAGCCTCCGCCTCAAGTCCTCGCCCGCGTTTCGGGACGCGCTGACCGCTTATGCAAAATCGCTTGCATCTGAGCAGGTACGCTTTGCCCCGCTCGTATGCGCGGGCGTCAGCATCGCTTCCGGTGCGGAGCTTGCGCGGCTATTTTCCTACGACTATGCCTCTCTTCCCTATCTGGCGCGCTTCGAAAAACTCCGCGCGCGCATGGAATACCTGCTGGATGGGTACGAAGCAAAACGCGCGGCGCAGATTGCGGAAGGCATCACCGCGCAGGAAGGATTCATCGACAGAGCCGAGCTTCGGCGCAGAAGCCGTCAATTGGCAAGGCAGGAGACACAGTCCGCGCGGACTGCCGCCGCTATGATGACGGAGGTAACCGCAAGCAGTGTCTACCTCGCGTTTCTGGATGCGATGGATGCCCTTTTGCCCGACACGTCCGGGCAAACCTGTGCATCCGTCGCCCGCTACACGCGGGAAACCATTCGCGCGGGACAATTTCACTACGAAGACCAGATCGCGCTGCTCTATCTGCAAGGCGCACTCGGCGGTACGCAGAAGACCGCGCGGATTCGCTACGTGATCATCGACGAGGCGCAGGATTACACCCCGCTGCAATACGAGATCATTCGCCTGTTCTTCGCGCAGGCGAGCGTCACCATGCTGGGCGATCTGGATCAGTCCATCACGCCGTACCTCAGCCTCGGCGGGTATGAAAATCTCTCAGGACTCTTCCCTGCGAAAGAAACGTTGCAGCTGAACTTCACCAAGAGCTACCGCTCTACGGCGGAGATCATCGCGTTCTCCGGCGCAATTCTCTCGCGAGCGAGCGCGGAATCCGTCGGTCGCCACGGCGCGGCTCCGCAGATTGTCAGTCTGCCGGACGAGAGCGCGGTTACCCGCGCCATCGCGGACGAAATCACCGCCATGACTGCGCGCGGGCATGCTTCCATCGGCATCCTCACGCAGACCAAGACAGAAGCAAAGAACCTGTTTCACGCGCTAAAAAACACGGCGGATGTTCACGCGCTCTTCGGCGGCGAGGAAGAGTTTCCGCGCGGGGCAGTCGTGCTGCCCGCGTATTTAGCAAAGGGGTTGGAGTTTGACGCCGTCATCCTCGCCAACGCGGGAGAAAACCATTATTCGGAGGAGAGCGAACGACTGCTGCTCTACACCGCCTGTACGCGCGCGCTGCACGAATTAAAAGTGTTTTGCGTTGGCAATCCTTCAAAGCTTTTACCAGCCGGAGTATCGTCATAACTGGTTTTTCACTTTACGCACAAGATGGAATATGATACGATTCGTTGCGGACAAAACACCCGGAGGAACTATGGAATCGATCCCAACGAAAAGCACACCACCGCGCCCGCGCTTTCTTCGCGCGGTAGTCGCGGCGCTCCTGATGAGCGTCATAACGCTGTTAATCTGGTTTCTGACCAGCGAAAATGTAAGCACGATCGGGCTTGCGATCCTGATTACAGCCGTTATTCTCGCGCTCCTGAACTGGCTGATCTGGACGCTGACGCGAAACGCGAAACGCGGCGGAAAGGCCGCTTTGCGCATCGTAGCCGCGATCGTGAGCCTGATCCTACTGCTGAGCGCAACGATCTATACCTTCGCGCCGACACAGCTGTTTTATCCGCATAGCGACGAGGAATCCACGCAGGCGCTCGCGGCTTACCCAAACGCAGAGCAGCTCACGATCGAGACGGATGGACGCGTCGTCTCCGGCTGGATGATTCATCAGGCGGAAGGAAAAGCGCCGCTCGTGCTCTATTTCGGCGGAAATGGAGAAACCGCGGCAAAACGTGCGCTCCGCCTGATCGAGAGCGGGGATATCGACGCGTTCTCCGGCTGCAACTTCGCTTATCTGGACTATCCGGGTTACGGGCTTTCCAGCGGCAACCCCAACGAAACCTCTCTCAAGCAGATGGGGTTGGCGGCTTACGACGCGTTAGCCGCGCGGGACGATGTAGACGAAAGCCGGATCGTGCTGTTCGGCTTTAGCATGGGCACTGGCGTTGCAAACTACGTCGCCTCCTGCCGCGCTCCCATAGGGCTGATGCTCTTTGCGCCCTATGCGGACGGTTATGATCTGTATAACACCATGGTACCAATCTTTGTTGGTCCTCTGCGCGCGTTGGTCGCGTTCAAGATGGAATCCATCCGGTTCGCCGAATCCATCCGCGTCAAGCCGCTCGTCTTCTCATCGGTGGACGACAAAGTGATTCCGTTCGCTTCTTCCGAGCGGCTGTCGCGCGCGTACCCCGCCGGATGCTATCTTGAGCAGATGCAGGGTTTAGGGCACAACGACTACTGGGGTTCGGATGTGGTATTGCAGCGTGTCTCCCAATATCTTTCGGAGGTGATCGACTTTGGAGCATAACGACAAAACGTCCCGCGCGGGTTTGCTTGCCGCTTCCGGAGCAATTGCGCTCGGTTGCGCCCTTGCGGGGCTTCTGCTCTGTACGTTTTTGATCTGTAGCACATTTGTCGAGCAGTTCTTACCGCTGATTCTACTTGGCGGATTCTTCTTGCTCACGTTTTTCGTCATGCGGATGCGCTGGGCGCGGGCGCATGTCCGGCTGTTTTATACGGTTTGCGTTGTATTTGCCATTGCTTGCGGATTTGTGATCCGCGCTGTTTTTTAGCGCGCATCTGACCAGTCGGATAGTTTTGAAGGGATTCTCAGATAAATCCATACATCGGCTGAATTTTGATTGTCATTGTGATATAATCGTTCAAGCAAACAAATGTACTCTTTTGCGCAATACTGCGAAAGACGCACGCTCGTTTACCTGAACGATTTTTTGATTGGTTGGAGCCCGCTTTGGAGAAACGAAGAGTCGCCGTGCGAACCCTCGTCGAGACCGTCATGCTGTCCGGCAGCCTCTCCGCGACGGCCTCTTCCGCGCGCCTTCTGGACGGCATTCGCGGACATCAGGCGTTGCAATCAATCGCGGCGGACGGCGCGCAAAACGAGGTCTCCGTCTCCGGTACCGTCTCCTCCGAGCACATCGATCTCACCGTTTACGGCAGAATCGACCGCCTCTATGGCGAAAACCGCGTGGAAGAGATCAAGACGACCTATCTCGACAGCGACCGTCTTGCTCCCGGCGATCCGCAGCACTGGGCGCAGGCAAAGTGCTACGCGTTTCTCTTTTGCGAAGCGGCGGACTTGGAGCAAATCGACGTAAGCCTGACGTATTTTCACCTCGGCACGGGCGAGGTTACGACATTCACCGAGTCGCATCCGCGCGAATCCCTTGCGGAATTTTATACACTGCTCACCGGGCGGTATCTCGCCCTGCTTGAAACGGAATATGTTCACGAGCGCGCGCTGCGGGAAGACGTGCGCCAAATGTCGTTTCCGTATGCCGCGTTTCGCGCGGGTCAGCACGAGCTCGCGTCTCAGGTTTATTACGCCATCCGCGAAAAGTCTGCCTTGCTTGCCCAGGCACCGACCGGCACCGGTAAGACCATGGCGGTGCTCTTCCCCGCGCTCAAGGCGCTTGCGGACGGTCACGCGAACAAGATTTTTTACCTCACCGCGCGCACCACGCAGCAGGAAGCCGCCGTCAACGCGGCTTCGCTGATCCGCGCGCCGCATTTGCGCGCCGTCGTCATCAGCGCAAAAGAGAAGATGTGCGTATACGATCATCCAATCTGCCGTGAGGGGGATTGTCCGCGTGCGGAAGGGTATTATGACCGGCTCGGCGACGCGCTGCGCGAGCTAAACCGGCTCGATGGCGTCTTTACGCCGGAGCTCATTCGCGCCTATGCGGCGAAGCACTACCTCTGCCCGTTTGAGCTTTCGCTCGATCTTTCGCTAAGCTGCGATCTCATCATCTGCGACTATAACTACGCCTTCGACCCGCGCGTGCGGCTGCAGCGATTCTTTACCGCCGGACGAAACGGGTTTGTCCTGCTTGTGGACGAGGCGCATAATCTGCCGGATCGCGCGCGGAACATGTATTCCGCGATGCTTTCGCTCTCCGCCGTGGTCGAAACGCGCCGCTCGATCCCCAAACAACAGCGCAAAGCCCCGCTTTATCGCGCGCTCAAGCGACTCGAAAGCGCGATTATAGCGTTGTTTGCCGATATCGAATCCCCGCTCGCCGCGCCTGAACCGCCGGAATCGCTCGCGAGCGCGATCGAATCCGCACTGGATCAGCTATCCGCGGAATCCATCCCCGCCGACCGCGCGCTTGCGCGACAGCTTACGTTTGACCTAAGTTCGTTCCGCTTTGTGCTGGAATTGTACGACGCACGCTATCGCACCCTCTACCAAGGCGGAAAGACGACGCGAACGGTCACGCTCTATTGCACCAACGCGGCGGAGAAGCTCGCGGAGATCTACAAAAAGTGCCGCAGCGAGATTCTTTTTTCCGCGACGCTCTCGCCCGCCGCGTTTTACCGCGACCTGAGCGGCGTCAAGGCGGAGACGCCATTTCTCGCGCTGCCATCGCCTTTTCCGCCGGAGAACCTCGCCGTGTTTCATCATTCGCTGGACACTCGCTTCGCCGCGCGGGAGGCAACGCTTGGCACCGTCGCAAACGCAATCGTCGCGTTCCTTTCCGCGCGGAAAAACGGCAACTATCTCGTCTTTGCCCCGTCGCATGCTTACTTAAGTAAGCTCTCCGCGCTGCTGCGCGACCTGCTGCCCAATATTCGTTTTCTGGAGCAATCGCCCAAGATGGACGACGCGGCGCGCGCGGATTTTCTAGCGCAGTTTTTGCCGGATGCCGTCGGCGTTACGCTTGGCCTCGCCGTGATGGGCGGCGTGTTTGCCGAGGGAATCGACCTGCCCGCGGAGCGGCTCTGCGGCGCGGTGGTGGTCGGCGTTGGGTTGCCGCAGGTGTGTTTGGAGCGGGATGTGTTGCGCGAAGCGTATGAAGAAACGTACCAAAGCGGATTTCGCTATGCGTATCAATACCCCGGCATGAGCAAGGTGTTGCAGGCGGCGGGCCGCATCATCCGCACGGAGACCGACCGAGGCGCGCTGCTCTTGATCGACACCCGCTATTCGCTCGCAGACTATCGCGGACTACTACCGCCGCATTGGAAGATCGAGCGGGTGAAATCCGTCGGCGAGCTCTCCTTTGCGCTCTCGCAGTTTTGGAATGACGCGCCGAGCATCGCTTCTCAGTCGACCGAATCAATCCCCGCCACACTTGATTCCTCGTCCCGCACCTGATAGACTGCACACAATATGAAAAATGATATGAGTCACAACTTCAAAGTCGTCATGTTTGATATCGACGCGTGCCTGATCGATTCCGCGCCGAATTTGATTCTCACGCTCGATCGTGCGGTGTTCGATACCGGCGGCGGGCATCACGACGAACGGTATCTGCGCCAGATGCTGGGGCTGCCCGGTTCCGCGCTAAACGATCTCTTCGACCTGCCGGACTGGGAACACACGCTGCGCACTTGGAGCGAGTATTACGCGCCGCTGGCGGTCGAAAACAAACCGTTTGCGGGCATTGAGCCTCTGCTTGCCGCGATCAAACGCGCCGGATTACCACTCGGGGTAGCTACCTCGCAGGGCCGAGCGCTGTCTCAGGCGCACTTCC
>CAYVAO010000017.1:0-12416 GCA_964448895.1 uncultured Christensenella sp. | reverse complement strand
CCGCTGGATCAGCGCGCGACGGTTGGCGCGAAGGTTGCCGCTTACACCGCGAAGATTCTCAACAACCTCTGGATCGTGCGCATCGAGCACGGCGTGAGTCTGTAATTACGGAACACAGGGGAGAGCGAAGAAGCTCTCCCCAACTCTAATAATTTTAGGAGGATAAAACCATGCAGTATATGACGGAAGCACAGATCGACAGTATTTCGACCGAGACGGGGAAGGCACTTGCGAAAGAAAATAAAGTGACCGTGACGATTCAGCCGGAAAACGGCGAATCCCACTGGGAAGGCGGCATCAACGGGCATTTCTTTCGCATCCGCACTGGGGAACCGGTCGAGATTCCCCAAAGTCTCGCGACATTGATCGCCCAGAGCGCGCTGGTGCGCTATGAAAGCGAAGCGCATGTGCGCGCATACCGCAAAAGCGGCGGCAAAAAGGTATCGTAAAGGAGGGCGCATGCATGACGCTCAAAGAATTGCTCACAGGAGCTCTGCTGCAGCTCGACCGCGGAACCGACGCGCAAACCCTGGAAAGCTGGCGCGACAAGCTCACGCGATACCTCAACGACGCGATGATCGATCTCACCAGCGAACTGCAACCCCGGCGGAGCGACACACTGACGCTGATAAACGGCGCGCTCGACTTGACGAAACTGCCGAGAAGCGTGGTGAAGGTGATTGCACTTTCTCGCGGAGACACGCGGTTGCCGTTTTACTACGGGGCAAGCACAGAACTCTTGCGCGTGCCCGCCGTTGCGGACGGCGACGTGCTGTTGACCTACCGCTATATGCCGACGGTGCTCAAGGTGGACACCGATGTGCCGGAGCTGCCGGAATGGAGCCACGGCGCGATGATTGGCTACGCGGTGGGGCGTGAGCGGGCGAGCGGAGACGCAAGCAGCATTGCCTCCGCGCGCGCCTGCTTCGAACTCTACAACGCGGCAAAGCGCATGATGCGCGCACACCGCGGCGAACTCGACGCATATGCGATCGAAAACCGCTAGAAAGGGGGAATTTGTATGGCGCTGCGGCAATACCGAATTCCGGTATTTTATGGTATCGCGCAAAACGTGACGGAGAACCGCCAGAACGACGGCGAAAGCCCGGATGCCTGCAACATGGATACGCAGGGCGGCAGACTCAGCGTTGCAAAAGGGTATGTTCGCGAGAGCGAAACGCCGTTTTTTTCAACGGAGACTGTCAAGCGACTCTACGTCTGGCGACGCGCGGACGAACGAAAGTTGATCGTCGCGACGGGGAGCAAAATCTACGTGTTGGATGAGACGGCGAACGAATGGAAAAGCATCTACGACTTTGGCGCGGAGGTCGCCGCCGCGCAGTACGATTTTCTTCCCGTGAAGATCGCCAGCACCGAATACCTCTTGATCGCAAGCGCCGCGGCGCGCATGGCGAAATGGGACGGCGCGAGCGCGACTGCGGAAGCATTCGGCAGCACGGAGGGCCTCTCCGATATTGCGGTGAACTATGTGGAGCTCTATTATTCGCGTCTCTTTGCCGCGGGAGACGCGCAAAACCCCGGCAGACTGTACTACAGCCAGGCACCGGGAGACACGCGCTCGATCGAAAGCTGGGCGAGCGCGGAGGAGAGCGAAAACGTCAGCGGCGGTTTTGTGGACGTCGGAACCGACTCCGATCCAATTACTGGCCTGTTTGCGCTGAGCAATCAACTGCTCATCTTCAAGCGGGATTCGCTCTATCGTCTGCTGGGTGACAGACCGGATAACTTTCGCATTCAGCCGGTCAACGGCACCATGCGACAGCCCGTTCACACGGCCTGCGTTCGCGCAGGAGATGTGCTCTATTTTCTGACGAGCGGTGGAATGTACTATTTTGACGGGCAGACCGTGCAGCGAAAGGCGGACGCGGACAAGGTAAGACTGCTGCTGCAAAACGCAAATCTGACTGCCTGCATCGCAACGTCAAGCGGAGATCGCCTCTATTTTGCACTTCGCGAAGGGCCGGGCGAAGGAGACAACGACGCCATACTCATCTATGACCTCGCGCGCGGCACATACATGCTCCGGCGTGGATTTACAGTGAACGGATTCTTTGCAGCCGGAGGCACACTCTATCTATTGAACGGAAATGGCTATGTTTGCCGCTTTGAGGAGGGAGAGACGTATGACGGCGCACGTATAGACGCGTATTGGAAAACGCCTATGACCGATCTGGACAGCAAAGCAGTAGGGAAACGTCTCGAAGAACTCTATCTGCGCGGCAGCGGAGGCATCCTGTCGGTCGAGGCGGTGACGGAGAGCGGAACGGTCTATAACGAGCGGCTCATGCCGGGCGGAAGCGAGCGAATACTCGAACTCGGGCTCAACGGTGAAGGCAGAGCGTTTCAGCTCGTGTTTCGAAACGTCAATGGTTCGCATTTTTCGATTGACGGCGGGATCGAGCTGATTATGGACATGCAGAGGCGTGTTCTGTAAAACAGGAGGGAAAGACAATGGCGTTTGAAAAAACGGGTATGCAGGCGTTGTTTCCGGTGTATTTCTCCCGCAAATCAAGCGAGAGCGCATCGCAGGAAGACTTTGACATCGCCGTAGCGCAAAACGAAAGTAATCTCAATCAAAATCTTGAGACGCTGTACCAAAAACTGCTGGATTTGGAAGATTATCTGGCGGCGGCGGAATAAGGCGGACAGAAAGGAGTAAATCATGGCATTTCACATTGGAGTTGGTTCACAAAAGCCCCTATTAATCGGTCAATATGACAGCGGCGCAAAGATTAAGCCGAGTTTTGACTTTGGTAATCCTTATGGAAGCGGCGGCAGCGAAGCAACCGAGAGCGACGAGGACGTACTTAGCGACTACATCAATGAAATGTATGCGCGGTTTGCCCCGCAAGAGGCGAACTATAGCGCAAAGAGTGAAGACGAAATCCGTTCCTCGGTAGCCGCATGGCTGCGCCCAAGCTATGAGCAGGCGATCTCCAGCAGACAGGAACAGACCCGCACGAACAAGGCAAATCTAGACGCGGACGCGATTGCGCGCGGCATGGGCAAAAGCACGTATGTGACCGACGTAAAGAATCGCCAGCAGAATGCGGAGGCAAGCGACATTGCTTCTCTGGAGGCGGACTATGGCTCGAACTTGGCAAAATATGTGCTGGACGGAGTGGACAGCGAGCAGGACCGCGCGCTGGAAGCGGAAAAATTCAACGCGCAGCAACGGCAGAGCGCGTATGACCAGGCATATTCGGCGGCGCTCGCGCTTTACGCGCAATACAAAAAGAGCGGCGGAAAATCCGGGCAGAGCGGGCCGAATAAGACGACGCTTGAAAACTGCGAGGCGTTTCTCTCCACACTCAGCGGAGAGGAACGCAGAGTTGTTTACGAAGGAAGCACCACGCAGGGCGCGAAGTATCGCGCAGAGCTGCTCGCTTCGGTCGGAACATCCGGCTATATTCAATTGATGGGAAAATACCCCAGTAAGCCGTAAAACACAACGGAACAAAGAAGCGATGGTTTGGCAGAGATCTGCTGGATCATCGCTTTTTTACATGCGGGTTTCGAAACAAGTCGTCATCTGCGATTCCGGCTGGACAGACCATGCGGGGTTGATACAGGACAGTAAATGCTTTATACTGACGATGGGTTATTTCATTTTACACATCTGAAAAATGAATACGGGGGTTTGTATGGAGTCTCAATTACATTTGATTTGGAACCCTGTCGCGGGAAACGGCGCAGCTATTGCAGCACATCAACTGGTAACCGACGCACTTGCGGAGCGCGGCATTCCGTTTTCCGCGGTGAAGACCGAGTATGCGGGCCACGCGACGGAGCTTGCCAAGCAGGCGGTGCAGGACGGCGTAAAACGCATCGTCGTGCTCGGTGGAGACGGCACCATACGCGAGGTGGCCAGCGCGCTGATGAACACCGACGTGCCGCTGGGGATCATCTCCTGCGGTACGGGTAACGATATCATTCGCCCGCTGAAGATTCCCAAAGACCCGCTGACCGCGTTGGATGTCGTTCTTGGCACCGAAGCGCGGCAGATGGACGCCGCGATGGCGAACGACCTGCTCTATTTTAACGTAGCAGGGTTTGGCTTTGACGTAGACGTGCTGCGCTATGTCGAAATCTATAAAAAACGCATGAAGAACGGTTCGCTTGCCTATCTGCGCGGATTGCTTACGGCGCTGCTGCATCTGAGTTCACGCAAGACGAAGATCAGTTGGCCGGGCGGGTCGATGGAGGCGGATGTGCTGATCATTGCCGCGGGCAATGGAACGCATTTTGGCGGCGGCATGATGGTTACCCCGAAGGCCGACCCGTTTGACGGTTTACTGGATATCTGCATCATCACAAACATCTCCAAACTCAGGGCCTATTCAATATTGCCGAAGTTTATGAAGGGCGAACACCTGAGCACGAAGTACGTGACATATTTTAAAACGACGGAGTTGACCGCGGTTTGTGAACCCGCCTCCTTGCTGGATGTGGACGGGGATATCCTGCCGGGAACGCCTGTCACTTTTAAAATTCTACCCAAATCAATTTGGGTGATTGCTCCGCAATAAGCCGCGCGAACAGCCCGGCGGGACACAGAAAGTTTGCTTTACAGCATCCGCGGGGGCTGGTAGACTAAAGCGAAGCATAGGGGAATAGGAATACATGGCGACACAGCAAGGCGGAAAGAGACCATACATGCCGGTGAACGGCACAAGTGGACCGAGCCCCAAAAAGAAGAAGATAAAAAAGAATCGAACCCTGCTTTTTTCGATGATTACGCTTGGTGCGCTTGGAATTGCACTCGTGATCTTTCAGTTTGTCTTTAACAAGCAGGCGGAGACCGTATCGATGGATATCACACCGATCTCCACGACATCGACCTATATCAATACAGGCGATGGTCTGCTTTACCAAACCGACGGGCAGATTCACTTTTATCACCTGACCGACAGTAAAAAGAACTATACTTATGGCATGGGCGCTTCGGACATTCGCATGTCCGGCAGCGAATCTATGACCGTTGTGTTTAACAAAGCACAGTTGCAGGTGGTCGGCGAGAAAACGCCGTTGACCTTCACGGGCAGCGTTGAAGAAGTCGAATGCGGTACGGGACATCTCGCCGTTTTACAGGCGGCCGAGGCCGGCTCGGAGAGCGTGCTGATCATTACGCGCAGCGGCGAACAGATTGACGATCTTCCGTTTGCGGATCAAAGCATCATCGACTTCGGTTTTTATAAAACCGATAATGAGATGCTTTGGATCGAAACGCTCAATGTCAGCACCGGTACTCCGATGACGACCATCTCGACGTACGACTTGAGTAAAAAGGAAGTTACGGGCTTGATTCATGTGCAAAACCAGCTCGTCAACGACGTCTTTATCACCCCGAACAGCATGTTTGTTGTCTGCACAAACCAGATCATCCGTTACATTCATGCAGGGAACAAGGAGATCTATCGCACGATGATCTACGGCTACGAAGCACTGGATTTCTCCTTTGCTTCCGGAACGCCAACGTTTTTGCTAACGACGCGCGGCGGAGATTTTCACGCGGTTCGCATCCTTACGCTGGCGGAGGATGCCGAGCCGTCGCCTGTTGAAACCACGCTGCAACTGCCGACGGAAGGCGTCAGCGCGTTTATCATGGGCAGCAAGCTTGCGGTTGCTTCGCGCGAACAGCTCTTCACCTATACACTCAAGGGGAAGCTTTCTTCGACCGCGACGTTTGAGCAGCCCATTGACGCCGCAGTCAAGCTGACCGATTCCAAATTGTTGCTCTCCAGCAACGGTATGTATTATCTTGCGAATGCGAATTAACGCGCACGCGCGAATTGCGCGGATGAGGAAGGCAAACGCATGAATTTCATCGACATTGCGATTTTGCTCATATTGGCGATTACGATACTCGGGGGACTTTACCGCGGGTTTGTCAGCACGGCGCTGAATGTTTGCGCGACAGCAGCATCCATTTTATTTGGCAGAATCCTGATACCGGTCGTTTCCGGCATTGTGAAAGGCAGCGCGGATCTGTTTCAAATGCTGCTTTACTACACGGAAGGATCGGAATACGTCGCCATCACGGATGTAGAACTCACGCGTGCATCGATTTCCAGTATCTCTTCCGAGCAATTGCATACGGTTCTGGAAAACGCGGACATGCCGATTCCCATGGATCGCTGCGTGATGAAAAACATTGCGTCCGAGGCATTCAGTAAAACCGGGGTGACCACGCTTGGTGATTATTTTAATCAAACAATCGTCTGCGTCGTCATCAATATCCTTGCGCTATTATTACTTTTCACCATATTGCGCCTCTTATTCGGGTTCGTGATTCGCGGCGTTGAATACGGCAGAGGCGGTTTTCCCGTGCTTTCGCGCGCGGATGGTCTTATCGGCGCGGGTGTGGGATTGATTCACGGTGTGCTCATGCTGTTTGTCATCTTTATGATCGTGCCCGTGATGCTTACGGTGCTGCCAAAGCTGTATGAGTTCTTAAGTGAATCGTTCTTTGGGGAGTTTTTCTACAAGGCAAACTTCCTGCTGTCGATCATTCCTTCTACATAATAATCGAGTTTTTCTTTCCAATTGACAAAAGCGCTTGTTGACGAAAGCTGCGCGAAAGGCGGGTAAGCGAGATGGTTCGATTCATGCGAAAATGGTTGGTTCCCCTGTTGGCGGTGCTGCTGCTGATTGGCGTTGCGATCGCGTTCGTGCCGTTTTCGCGCCAGATGGAGACCCGCGCAAAGACGGAATTAACACTGCTGATGGATCGCGCGTTCGCAAGAATTGCGGCGGGAGACCAATTGGTCGATCCGATCGTAGAAGCCGAAGAAGAAAGCCTGCTGAGCAAAGCCGTCGCGGTTTCACGCTTTTTGACACATGACGATTCTCTGCTTGCAAGCGATGCGTTGGCGGCGCTTTGCGAGCAGCTCTCAATCGATCGAATCGATGTAGCGGATGCGGATGGAACGCTGATCGCTTCCTCCAGTGCGGCAAACGTTGGCACCGCTCTGGGCATGCAGGAAGCGTATGCCTGGGCGATGGCTGCAGCGGAGGACCCAACGGCGCAATTGACGCAACAGGACGCGACCGATGAGAGTCTGCTTTACGCTTGCGTTGGCAGATCCGACATCGAAGGATTCATTCTTTTAACACGGGACGATGCGCATGTGGAGAGTGTTCTCATGCTCTCGAATCCCGAATCGATCACAAGCGATCTGCCTTATGGCGGCGATGTTTTGTTTACCGCGGAGAAGGGTGACGACGGGTTCTTTTACGAGGCCAATAATCTTTGTCTGCGGCGCACGCAGGATGGCGTGACCATGATTGCGGCGCGTCCCTCGTCCGAAGTATTCGCCGTTCGTAACGCGGCGCTGCTCGCCTTTGCCGCGGCGCTGGCTTGCATCATGATCTGCGGTGTGGCGGCTTACCTGATCAATCTTGAAGTGGTTTCAACGAGTGATGACGGCGAGATTGAACAGAACGAATCCGTACAAGAACAAGCGCTTCCGGAGGAAGAACCGGCCTATGCGGCTTTGCCGGAAGAGCAAGAGAAACCGCGCAGACGTTTTCAGAAGAAACGCGAACGAATCGCGGAACAAGCAGAGTTGCCGGTTGAAACGGAAGTAGAAATTCAGCACGAGCAATCGATGGAACATGCGCCCAGACAGGTTATGCGCGGGAAAAAGAAAACACATGCCGCAAAGGAAGAATCCGAACTGCAAAACGACGAAGATGCTTTCGAGAAGATCGTCGACTAGGCCAGCAATATCGAAACGAAAATGAGCCGCTCAATTGATTGAGCGGCTCATTCTGTATTGCGCGTTATTGTTTGAATTCGATCGAAAGGACGATTTCCGGTGCGATGGACTGCACGATAGGCTCGAAGAGCTTGCGCACTTGTGACAACGCCTGCACATCCGCCTTTGCAAGCATCTCGCTCGTGCCGAGCTGCTCCTGCATCGCATCCTGAATGTTTTGTTCCAGCAGGTTTAGCTGCTCGTTGGTCAGCTTGATGTCTCCAAACGCGAAAAGCGCTTTCTTCGTCTCTTCAAACTCGGTTTTTTCCACATCGACGGTCACATAGGAGAGAGCGGCATTCGGAATTATAACCGTAAGTAAATTCAACTCTGCATCGAGTGAGATGTCTTGATCGGAGAGTTTGCTCAGATCGACCGTGTAAACACCGGTACCGTAGGAGGTGATCACCTGCGATTTTTCAAATAGGGCAAGGTTTGCCAGTGCCTGGGACACGCGCGTTGTTACCGAGACGTCCTGCTCCAATACGACGAAATCGCTCTTTGTGCGGGACTCGCCGAGGATTGCATTTGAAAAATCGATTTTGTTGTAGCCCATCTTTTCATCGGGCAGCAGGGAGGAAAGAGAATCCGGCACGTCGATGTTGATATCCGGCGTGAGCATATCTTTGATTTTCGGCAAGAGGAAGAGAACGGCGATCAGAACCGCAATCAAAACCACGCCGCGAAAGATCCACTTCAGATGGTGCAGACGAAATCTTCCGCGAGGCACGTGCTCATCGCGCTCCCCCTCGTCGAGTTGCGCCCTGCGGCTCTTGCGGGCGGCTTCTTCGCGTACGGCGCTGGAACGAGAATCGTCCCGAAGACGGTTTGCGTCCGGACGGTTGGTTTCGGGCATGGCTGAATCCCCCTCTCGATGGCGTGGAATACTGTTCCAATAATTGTAGTATAAAAACGATCCAGGCGTGTGTCAACGTCGCGACAGAATCTCAACAGAAACGTTGCCCGATAGACACGCTCCGGTGCGAATACGAACCAAATCGCCAGATTATATATAATATCATATACGGTCATATACAAAAACAACGCATAAATCGCGAAATATCAAGGTTTTTTGCCTTGACGCACCGAAACACCACTGATATAATAGTCGATAAATTATTGTATACAAGCATGCAAGCATGCTAAGAGGAGGGGAACAATGAGCAAGATCGTATTTGATGACCACACGAACTTACTGCGCGAAAACTATTATGAGTATGACGTGCAGGATGTACCGGAAGCGAATCTGTTCCCGGAAATCTTTAATTTTGACGAGATTCCGAAGATTGCGTTCAATCAGCTACTCGTACCCATGCGCATGCCCAAAGAGATTTGGATTACCGACACGACATTCCGCGATGGTCAACAGTCCCGCGCACCATTTACGCCGGAGCAGATTCTGCGCCTGTTTGACATGATGCACGAGTTGGGTGGCCCGAACGGGCTGATCCGCCAGAGCGAGTTCTTTGTCTATAGCCAGCAAGATCGTGAAGCGCTGGAGCTGTGCCGGGATCGCGGATATCGCTTCCCGGAGATCACGACCTGGATTCGCGCGACAGAGAGTGACTTTAACCTCGTCAAAGAGCTTGGCGTTCGCGAGACGGGTATTCTCGTCTCCTGCTCGGACTACCACATTTTTCACAAGATGAACCTGACACGTAAGCAGGCGATGGATAAGTACCTCGGTGTGGTCAAGATGGCGCTGGATCGCGGAATCGTACCGCGCTGCCACTTTGAAGACATCACACGCGCGGATTTCTACGGCTTTGTCGTTCCGTTTGCGCATGCGCTGGCGGGTCTTTCCGAAGAAGCGGGAATTCCGATCAAGATTCGCTGCTGCGATACGCTGGGCCTCGGCGTGGCGTACCCTGGCGCGAGCATGCCCCGCAGCGTGCCGGGCATCATCTATGGCCTCAGGCACTATGGCAACGTACCGAGTTCCCTGCTGGAATGGCACGGGCACAACGACTTCTACAAAGCGGTCTCCAACGCCGCCGCAGCCTGGCTCTACGGCGCTTCCGCCGCGAACTGCTCGCTGCTTGGCATCGGAGAGCGCACCGGCAACTGCCCGCTGGAAGGCATGGTCATGGAGTATTGCTCACTGCGCGGCACGACGGACGGCATGAACCTCGAAGTGATCACGGAGATTGCGAACTACTTTGAGAAGGACATCGGCTATGAAATTCCGCCGATGACGCCGTTTGTTGGCGCGAACTTCAACAGCACGCGCGCGGGCATCCACGCGGACGGACTTCTCAAGGACGAGCGCATCTACAGCATCTTCAACACGGGCAAGATTCTCAACCGTCCCGCCGAGGTCATGGTGGACGCGCACAGCGGCACCGCCGGCATCGCCTACTGGCTGAACACGCACATGGGCATAGACATCGACAAACGCAGCCCGGTGGTCTCCGCCATCAAGGATCACATCGACACGCTCTACGAAGCCTGCCGTACGACGGTGATGAGCAACGACGAGCTGGAAGCCATCGCGATGGACGAGCTCTCCAAGGCCGCGAAATAAGGCGAGAAGCAAAGCAGAATACAAAAGAGCGGATCATGCGATCCGCTCTTTGTTTTACCTGATTTGTTATGCGGCCTTGACCTTCGTCCAGGCGTCCGAGAAGACCTTGACAAAGTCGCCGAGGTCTTGGAAGATTTGGCAGCGATCCAGCACGTCCTGCGGGGGATTGTAGGTCGGGTCGTCGGCATAAGAGGGATCCATTATCGCGAGTGCCGCGGCATTCGGCGTGGAGAATCCGAGTTTGGCCGAGGTTTGCGCGGCGACCTTTGCATCGCAGAGGAAGTTGATGAACTGTTCCGCTTCCGCCGTGTGCTTTGAGGTTTTCGGGATGATGATGTTGTCAAACCAGACGTTGCTGCCCTCTTTCGGCACCACATAGGCAAGGTCGGGATTCTCGGAGATGCAGTAGACCGCGTCACCGGAATAGACCACGCCCATCGCCGCGCTGCCGTTGATCAGTTCCATCTTGATATCGTCCGTCAGATACGCGCGCACGAGGGGCTTTTGCGCAATCAGCGCTTCCTGCGCGGCGAGGATGTCCGCCTCGTTACGGGTGTTGATGTCGAGGCCGAGCTTCTTGAGCGTAATGCCGATGGTATCGCGCATGCTGTCATACATCAAAATCTGGCCCGCATATTTCTCATCCCAGAGGATGTTCCAGCTATCGACGGGGTCCGTGACCATCGTGGTGTTATACAGGATGCCGACCGTTCCCCACATATACGGCACGCTGTATTTATTGCCGGGATCAAACGAAAGATCGAGGAATCGGGGGTCGATGTTGCTCAAATTCGGGATGTTCGTCTTGTTGATTGCATACAGCAGATCATCTGCAACAAGTTTCTCAATCAGATAGTCCGACGGGAAGCAGACGTCGTAGATATTATCCGCGGAAGCGAGCTTGACGAGCATCTCTTCGTTGCTGGTCATGGTGGTGTACTTGATCGAGATGCCGGTTTCATCCTCAAACTGACGCAGCAGCTCGGGATCGATGTAGTCTCCCCAGTTGAGCACATTCAGCGTGACTTTGCCGCTGCCGCCGCCGCAGGCGAACAGCGAGAGCGACAGCGCGAGGGCAAGCGCTAGGCAGACGATTTTTTTCCAAGTTTTCATGTTTTGATTTCCTCCTGGTGTAATGGTAAACAGTACTATCTTTGCGCCAAAATCGGCGAAGAAAACAGATTATCGCTTCATACCGACTTTCTTGAGCTGCAACTCGGCGTTTCGCTCCTCACGAATGCTCTTGAGGTTGACGATGAGCAGCAGCGTGACGACCGGCACGAAAATGATCGTCGAGAGCGCGGGATTCACGCCTCTGCGTGCGGAAGCGTAGATATACATCGAAAGGTTATCCACGCCGTTTCCGGCAAAAAAGCTGATCACGAAATCGTCCAACGACAGCGTAAACGCCATGATGAGGCCGGAAACAATGCCGGGCATGATATCGGGAATGACCACCTTTTGAATCGCTTGCATCGGCGTGCAACCAAGGTCCAGCGCCGCTTCGTAGAGCATATCCGAGCTCTGCCGCAGTTTCGGCAAAACAGAGAAGATGACATACGGCAGGTTGAAGGTGATATGCGCGATCAAGAGACGCACATAGCCATTTCGAAGCCCAACAAACAGGAACAGCAGCATCAGTGAAATACCGGTGACCAAATCGGGGTTCACCATCGGCAACTGCGAAATGTTTTCTAACAGCAGGCGATCGCGCCGCTTCATTGCGTGAAGGCCGATCGCAGCAATCGTGCCGAGAACGGTGGCGACGATGGAAGAGATCGCGGCGACGGAGAGCGTAACCGCCAGCGCATCCGTAATCTCAGGAGTGTGAAACAGCTGTACATACCAGTCGAAGGTAAAGCCGGTCCAGTTGCCGAGCGTCTTGCTCTGGTTAAACGAGAAGAGGATCAAAATCAGGATCGGCGCGTAGAGAAACACGAGCATCAGCCCGAGATACGTGCCGGAGAAAAACTTTTTCAGGCGGTTTACCATAGCCTTCCGCCTCCTTCATCGCTGGTTTTGCGCTCGGCTTTCTTCATAAACGTCATGGAGAGCAGCACGAACACGAGGAGAATGATGGATAGCGCGCTGCCCGTGTTCCAGGATTGCTC
>CAYVAO010000016.1:10651-12426 GCA_964448895.1 uncultured Christensenella sp. | reverse complement strand
TATACGCGACACGTGCTTCGATCAGCTTTTGCTTAAACGAGGTGCCGTAGAGATCGCGAATCACGCGGTTGAGGCTGCTGGGGCTGATGTGTACCTGCTCGCAGAGGTCTTCGATGCGGGCGGAGCCGTCGAGCGACTGCCCGAAGAAGCTGTCGATGATGAGCCTGCGTGCGGAGTCGCTCTCGGCGCGCAGCATGGGCGCTGCGCTTTCCTTCGCGCTGCCATAGAGCCTGCCAAGCTCGGCAAACACGCTGGAAAACAGCGCGGAGAGAAGCCCCGCGAGCACCAATAGCGCGGAGGATTCCGCCGAACAAACCGCTTCGGAGAGCAGATCCGCAATCGCGATGATCTGTCGGCTTGCGAAGAACTGCGCGTACTGCTCTTTTCGGAGGCGTTCCAGCGCGGCGGAGAGCGCGGGATCGCTGCGACCGGAAAACGCGGCGGCGTCCGGCAGGATGAAGCGGATGGAACAGCGTACCTCCGCGGAATCTGGGTCTGCGATATGCGCGTGGGTTACGAACGGAGCCAGCAGGAAGACGCTCTCGTCCGTATACGCGTGCGCGACGCCTTCGATAAACTGATAACCGCTGCCTTTACG
Source organism: uncultured Christensenella sp. (assembly GCA_964448895.1). Lineage (GTDB taxonomy): Bacteria > Bacillota > Clostridia > Christensenellales > CAG-138 > UBA7703. Next base: position 11,828 of record CAYVAO010000016.1, on the reverse strand, counting down.
ACAGAGCAGCAGCTCAAAGCTCGCGTGGACGTGGTCTTCTGAAAACGAAGGACGAACGAGACTGTGATCCTCCAAAAAACCGCGCGCGGAAAGAAAGCACTCCACGGGCAGATCGCCCGCAAACGCGCGTACGGTGAACACCTGATCGCTAACCTGCGTGTGCTCCATCGTAATTCCTCCGATAGCACCATTATAGCGCGAAGCAGGCGGGAAGCGTCAAGCACCGGCGGGTGTGAAAACCACGCGAAGTGGAAAAAACACGCGCGGTTTCGGCATGGCGGATAGCTTGCGGGCGAGATAATATGATGCTGAACCGTGCGGAGGTCTTCCGCAGGATGAAAAACAGTTTTTACAATATGAATCTGGAGGAATATAACCATGTCCAACAAAGCGATTTCGGGCGATGCTTCCGGCCGCGGTGCCGTAGCCGGATACCGTGTTTCCATTCCCGCGCGTCAGCGTCCCTACACGGAAGAAGAGATTGCGGAAGTCGTCCGCGTGATGCGCGATGTCCCGGGCCAGACCCAGGGCGCGATGCAGGAGCAGTTTCAGGCGGACTTTAAAGCCTTTACGGGCGCGAACCATGCCTTTGCCGTCGGCAACGCGACGCATGCGCTGAGCCTTGCTGCCACGCTCTGCGGCGTGAAACCCGGCGATGAAGTCATCATTCCCGCGTATACCTTCTGCGCCTCCGCCATTCCGTTTGGCAAAGCGGGCGCGAAGATCGTCTGGTCGGATATCGATCCTGAAACCTGGGTGGTCAGCGCGAAGGACATCGAGCGCAAGATCACGAAAAAGACGAAAGCCATCGTCTGCGTCCACCTGCTGGGTATGCCCTGCGATATGCCCGCCATCATGGCGCTCGCGAAAAAGCACAACATCAAGGTCGTGGAAGACTGCGCCCAGGCGCTGGATTCCCGCATCAACGGCCAGCACGTCGGCACCTTTGGCGACTTTGGCTGCTTTAGCTTCCACGGAGCCAAGACCATGACCACCCTCGGCGAGGGCGGCATGGTGACGACCGACGACGACCAGGTCGAGGCCTTCTGCCGCTCGGTGCGGATGTACGGTTCGGGCGTCGAGGAGTGGGGCACCTCGAACGTGATGACCAAGGTCCAGGCCGCCGTGGGCCTGGTCCAGTTGAGCAAGCTCGACAGTTTCATCGCCGCCCGCCGCC
>CAYVAO010000016.1:2627-10641 GCA_964448895.1 uncultured Christensenella sp. | reverse complement strand
CCGTCAAGAGCGACGAGGACGCAAAGCTCGTTCCCGGCATCCGTCACAACGGCGTTTGCGGCTTCACCTACCCGCGTGATCGTTACTGGGTGCCCGCGATGAGCAACGTGGACATGGATATCGAAGGCTTCTGGCCGAATAACTTCTGCATCGGCGAGGCGCAGTGCGCCCTCGGCAGCGTGGAACTCAAGAACCTCACGAAGTTCTCCAATATCATCATCGCGCAGAACGACAAACTCCGCGATCTGCTCAAGGACGTGCCGGAGATTACCTTCAACAAGATTCCGGAAGGTTATCGTCATGTCCGCCACCAATACATTCAGCACTTTGACGGCAGCGCGTTTGGCAAGGATCGCAACGATCTACTCGACCTGCTGACCACGAAATACGGCATTCGCAGCATCGTGCAGTATTACCCGCTCTATCGTTACCCGCTCTTCCAGAAGCTTGGCATGGGCGATCATGACTGCCCCGTGCTCGAGAAATTCTGGGACAACAGCTTCTCCGTTCCGATGTGGTGCGGCATGGAAGACGAAGTTCTCGTGACCATTGCGGATTCGATCAAGTCTGCAATCGCCGACCTGAAAGCCGCGAAATAAAAGAGCGGACGAAGGAGAACACGACTATGACACAAAAGCCGGTGACGGGCGGCGTGCTGGTGCCCGCCTGCTCCCCCTGCGACGCGCAGGATCGCTTTTTGGAAACGGCCTTTGCCGAGATGCTGGAACAGGGAATGCGCGAGCCGCTGGACGGCGCGTATCTCTGCGGCGGAACGGGAGACGGCATGAAGATGCGTCTCTCGGAGCGAAAAGCCGCCGCGGAACTCGGCATCGATATCTGCCACCGGCATGAAAAATCCGCGCTGGTACAGGTTGGGGCCTTTACCATGCGCGATGCGCTGGAATTAGCACAGCACGCGGCCGAGAGCGGGGCGGACGGGGTCTCCACCGTCCCGCTCCCCGGCGCGAACCACGCGCAGCAGATGCAGTATTACCGCGCGCTGTCTGCCGCAGCGGGCATCCCCGTGATTCTGTACTATATGCCGCAGCCGGGCGTGAGCTTCTCGCTGGAAAACGTGCTGGAGACGCTGACGGTGCCGGGCGTAACCGGCATCAAATCCTCCACCAACGATTTTTTCTTTACCCAGCAGCTCATCGCGGAAAAACCCGCAGGTTGCGCGGTCTTCAGCGGCAAGGACGAATATCTGGCGCCCGCGGTGATCCACGGCGCGGACGGCGGCATCGGTATGTGGGCGACGGTGTTTCCCAAGGCCTACGCCGGCATCTACCGCGCGGCAAAAGCGGGGGACTACAAGCGTGCGTTTCAACTGCAAAGCGAGCTCAACGCGCTGTGCGTCATCGTGATGCGGCGGGGATTATTGCAGAGCTTTGCCTGCATTTTGCACGAACTGGGCATGCACGATCGCGTCTTTCGCGCGCCCGCGCCGCAGTTTGACGCGGCGTTTGCAAAGGCATTTCTGGCGGAGGCGGGTTCGCTGGTCGAGCGGCTCCGCGCTGTGGAATAAAACAAGAAGAAGGGAACGAACGAGAGATGAACCGAATTCCAAAAACCGAGATTTCCGTGTCCCCGGTGACGCTGGGCACGATGACGTTTGGCTCTCCCGTCGCGTTTGACGACGCGGTGAAGCTCACGCAATACGCCCTTTCGCAGGGAATCAACCATATCGATACCGCAAACATGTACGAAGGCTATAATCGCGTTGCGGGCAGCGCGGGCGGCGTTGCCGAGGAGATCGTTGGCGCGGCTATCCACGGTATGGCGCGCGGCAGCGTGATCGTCTCCACCAAGGTCGGTATGAAGGTCGGCAGCGAACCGGAGGTTGAGGGAACGAGCGCAAAAGCGATTGAAAAGCAGCTGAACGCGAGTCTCAAACGCCTCAAGACGGACTATATCGATCTATATTATCTGCATCGCTTCGACGGCAGCGTTTCGCAGGAGGAAATTCTCCGCGCGCTGCAAAAAGCGGTGTATGCGGGCAAGATTCGCTACTATGGCGTGAGTAATTATTCGGCGGAACAGCTCCGCGCGCTTTTAACCGCGGCGGACGAGCTGAACCTTCCGCGTCCCGTGGTCTGCCAGCCGCCGCTGAGCATGCTCAAACAGGACGCGCTGAGCGAGCTGATTCCCCTTTGCGCTGCGGAAGATATCGCCGTGATTCCGTACCAAATCTATCAGGGCGGTTTGCTCACGGGCAAGTATAAACGCGGGATGGAGCCGCCGAAGGGCTCCCGCGCGGAAGAAAAACCCGCTTGGCTCGCCTCGCCGGACGACGCGCTCTATGATAAACTGGAAGCGATCGAAGCGGGCGCAAAAGCGCGCGGCATCTCGATGAGCGCCTATGCCCTTCGCTGGACGCTGGAGCAGCCGGCGGTGGTTTCCGCCATCGTTGGCGTCAAGAGCGAAAAACAGGTAGACGACGCGATTGCCGCGATCGGTTAAGAAGGATTAAACAAGAAAAGGAGATCTGCCATGAAGAGCGTCACCTATCAAGATGCGCTGAGAGGCTTTCGTTCCGTCGGAATCGAGGCGGGCGACACCGTATTGCTGCAATCCGCCATGCGTCCGTTTGGCTTTGTTGAAGGCGCGGGCAAGACCATCGGCGAGGCGCTGTTTGAGGCGCTGGGCCGGGATGCGGGCACGCTGGTTGCCCCGGCGTTCTGTTTTATTCACGAGGTGCAGGAGCATCCCGTGATCGATCCCGTCAACGACAAGTCCGAGATGGGCGCCATCAGCGAAGCAATCCGCCATTTTCCGGGCGCAAAGAGGAGCATCGCATACCGCCATAGCTTCTCCGCCGTGGGCAAGAACGCGGAGATGATCACGAACGTCGATCCCGCGATTTCCGCTTTTGATCTTAGGAGTGCGTTTGGCAAAATGCTTGCGTTGAATACCAAGGTCGTGCTCGCTGGCGTGACATACGTCAACTCCACGAGTCATCATTTCGGTCAATATCTCGCGCAGGTGCCGGATCGGCACACCATCGAGCGGCAGGTGACCCTGCGCAATCCCGATGGTATGCTTGAAGAGCGCATGATGATGGTCTATCAGCCGCGGCCCAGCACTTCGGGGGATTATTACGAGTTTCCGTATGATTTCAACAAGCTCGGACTCTGGCTGGAGCAGGCGGGCAAAGTCAAGATTTCGACCATCGGCAACGCGGTAATCCGCAGTTTCCGTATGCGTGATCTGATCGACCTTGTGCTGACAAAATATCCGGTCGACCAGTGGATTTTCTTTCAGGACGAGCAGCCGGTCGATCTGCCGTTCGGGCAGAACGCCACGCGGGACTATGTGGACGAAGCGGGCCGTGAGGACACCGCGATTTGGGCGGTTGTCGATCCGCAGGAAATCTGTGATCGAAGCAAACGGTGAGTTTTATTCACAAAACTTAGGATACCAATCAGACCCAGACGATGATAAAATTCGTTTGGGCCAATCCCGTTTTAAGGAGAAAGATACATGAAAATTGTCGTTTTAGATGGCTTTACGCTCAATCCCGGCGATTTGAGCTGGGGCGGCTTGCAGTCGCTTGGGTCCGTGACGGTTTATGACCGCACGGCAAAGGAGGATATTGTCTCCCGTATCGGAGACGCGGACGCGATTCTGACCAACAAAACGCCGATCTCGACGGAGACGCTGGCTGCTTGTCCGAGTGTGAAATACATCGGCGTACTGGCGACGGGTTATAACGTCGTCGATACAGCCGCCGCCAAGGAGCGCGGCGTCCCCGTTTGCAACATTCCTACCTACGGCACCGCCGCAGTGGCCCAGTTCGCCATCGCGATGCTGCTGGAAATCTGCCACCATATCGCGCATCACAGCGACGCCGTGCATGCGGGGCGTTGGAGCAGCAATGTGGACTGGTGCTTCTGGGATTATCCGCTGATCGAGCTGGAAGGCAAGACGATGGGCATCATCGGCTTTGGCCGCATCGGGCAGCGTACGGGCGAGATCGCCAAAGCGCTCGGCATGCGCGTTGTGGCCTACGACGCGTATCAAAACGACGCGGGCAGAGTCATCGGCAGCTATGTCGATCTCGATACACTGCTCAAAGAATCCGATGTGATCAGCCTGCATTGCCCGCTGTTTCCGGAGACGAAGGGAATTGTCAACGCTTCTTCCATCGCGAAGATGAAAAACGGCGTCATCCTCCTCAACAATAGCCGCGGCCCGCTGATCGTGGAACAGGACCTGGCGGACGCGCTCAATAGCGGCAAGGTGTTTGCGGCGGGGCTGGACGTGGTCAGCGAGGAGCCGATTCGCGCGGATAACCCGCTGCTGACTGCGAAGAACTGCCTCATCACGCCGCACATCAGCTGGGCGCCGAAGGAAAGCCGCCAGCGGTTGATGGACGCCGCCGTCGCCAATCTCTCCGCATGGATTTCTGGAAAGGCGCAAAACGTGGTGAACCCGTGACGGACAGATCGAATAAACTCAAAGGCGTGCTGTTCTCGGTGCTTTCTGCGGTGATCTTCGGCACGTCTCCGATCTTTTTTAAAACAATCGTTACAACAGGAATCAACACCACCACACAGGTGGTGTTGCGTTCGATTGTGACGATGGTGCTTGCCGGCGTGCTCGCCGCGGTCAAGAAACAACCGATCCTGCTCAAAGGGCGGCTGCTTGTCGACGCGCTGATGGCGTTTGTCGCGGGGCAGGGGCTCACCGCGATCCTGCTCAACTCATCCTATGCCTACCTGCCTGCGGGCATGTCCACCTCGCTGCATTTTGTGTATCCTTCGGTGGTGATGCTTGCTTGCGTGCTGCTCTTTCGCGAAAAGATCAATTTGCCGAAGCTGATCGCACTGCTACTGAGCATTTGCGCGATCGTTCTGATGACCAATACCAGCGCGCACGGGCAGATCATCGGAGTGATTCTTGCCGTCGGCTCCGGTTGCAGCTATGCGTTCTATATTCTCTATCTGGAACGCACCCCGCTTCGCGATATCCCCGTTTGGACGTTTGCGTTCTGGAGCTCGCTCGGGTGTCTCATTGCCGCGGCGGGGCTGGGGATTTCGACCAACACGCTGGATGTCTCCGGCGCGACGGTGAAGGGAATTTCGCTATTGATGCTCATGGTGCCGCTGCAAAGCGTGCTCGCGGTCAGGCTTTTCCAGCTTGGCGTGCGCTATTCCGGCTCGACGGCGGCGTCGCTTCTCAGCACCATGGAGCCCGTGACCAGCACGATACTCGGCATGCTGATTTTAAACGAGGCGATGGACGCAAAAAAGCTCATCGGCTGCGCCGCGATTGTACTAAGCGTGATCCTCGTCGTGTTCGGCACCCAGCGCAGTGAACAGGCGGCGGAAGCAGCGCAACAATAGTGTTTTTCATGCAAGTTACCTCGGGTACGAGTAAAGTGCGCGAGGTTTTTTTCGTCTATAGTGAAAAATAGATTAGAGTGTGTTTCTAAAAGCACGACGGCACAGGATCGGTGTCTTTTTCACCGCTTTTTTGTCACTGCAACCTTGAAATAGCGCTGCTATTCCTGCGGTTTTGTTCCTCAAATCGGTAAAAAATACACGCGCCCTGTACTCGCCGCATTTTAGAAACACACTCTAAGAAAAGCGACTCCGGTCAGGCATATTTGATATGCGAAGAATACTGTAAAAATATACATCTTACGCGCATTGTTTTCTTTACAAACGTGTTCCGCTGTGCTAAAGTCTACTTCGTTGGTACTACAGATTGGTAATACCTATTGGTATGATTAGGAGGCGCAAGCGTTTGAGCGAGCAGATGCAAATTCAGTCGGTACGCTCCAGACTCCTTCGCGAAATGAAGGAGGGCGCCTACCGCTATTCCGGCAAGTTACCGCCGGAAGGTGTGCTTGCGGAGCGCCTGAGCATCAGCCGGACGCAGCTGAGGGACAGCCTTGCCCAATTGGAGCGCGAGGGTTTCATCAGCCGACATCAAGGCGTCGGCACCGTGATCAACCGCCACGTGCTTGCGGTTCCGGTGCGCATGGACATGGAGATCGAGTTCATGCAGATGATCGCGCAATCCGGACACGAGCCGAGCCTGCTCTCCACGGAGCATGAGTTAGTCCCCGCCGGGGAAGCGGTAGCCCAGCGCCTCGCTATTTCATCGGGCGACACGGTGCTTAAAGTCATTCGCCTGATCGGCGCGGACGGAAAACCCGCGATCTACTGCGAGGACTATATTCCGACGATGTTGATCAAGAAAAAGGATTATTCCGAGCAGGACCTGCAAAAGCCGATCTTCTCGTTTTTGAAACAATTTTGCGGGCTGGAGCCGCATATGGACCTCACCGAGGTGAACCCCGCCATTGCGGACGAGGCGATGGCGCGGTTGTTTCAGGTGCCGCAGGGAACGCCGCTTTTGTATCTCGACGAGCTGGATTACGACAAAGAAGGTATGCCGATGCTGTACTCTCCGCAATACTATATCGGCGGGGTCATTCAGCACACGATGCTGAGAATGAAGTTTTAATAAGCCTGTTTTGTCGCAGGCTTATTCTTGTTTTTTAATTTGAATGATAAGGGAGGATTTCAGCGTGAAAAAAGTTGCCGTAGTCATGGGGAGCGCCTCCGACCTGCCGCTGGCGAAGGACGCGCTCAAGACGCTTGCCGCATTCGGTGTGCCGCATGTGGCGCGGGTTCTTTCCGCACACCGTACGCCGGACGAAGCCGCCGCGTTTGCAAAAGGCGCGGAAGCGGAACAGATCGGCGTGATCATCGCCTTTGCGGGCAAGGCCGCGCATCTCGCGGGCGCAATGGCGGCAAACGCCGTCGTGCCGGTCATCGGCGTACCCGTCTGCGGGAAAGACCTCGGCGGGTTGGACGCGCTGCTCTCCACCGTGCAGATGCCCAAAGGCGTGCCCGTTGCAACCGTTGGGATCGACGGGGCCGCCAATGCGGCGCTGCTCGCCGTGCGCATTCTCGCGCTATCGGATGAAGAGCTGGGCCAGAAGCTCAAGCTGTATGTGCAAAAGCTCGCGGAGCAGTCCGCAGAAGCGGACGAGGCAATGCAAAAAGAGTTGGAACAGCTTTGATTTTAAAAACAGAATTCCGTGATTAATTGAATGAACATTTGAATCAAACACAGAGATGTCAAAGGAGACAAGAGCACATGAAAAAGATGGAGCAGATTTACGAAGGCAAGGCAAAAAAGGTGTTTGCAACCGATGATCCGAAGATCGTCATCGTGGACTATAAGGACGACGCAACCGCGTTTAACGGCCTGAAGAAGGGTACCATCGCGGGCAAGGGCGTGGTCAACAACAAGGTATCCAACCACTTTTTTCGCCTTTTAGAGAGCCGCGGTATCCCGACGCACTATGTCGAGCAGCTCAGCGACCGCGAAACCGCCGTCCGCCGCGTCGAGATTTTGCCTGTCGAGGTGATCGTGCGTAACCGCGCAGCCGGCAGCTTTAGTAAGCGCATGGGCGTTGAAGAAGGCACAAACCTTGCCTGCCCCATCTTGGAATACAGCTACAAAAACGACGAGTTGGGCGATCCCTTCATCAACTCCTATTACATCCGCGCGCTGAATATCGCGACCGACGAGGAGATGGAGCAGGTGAAGAATTACTCCTTCCAGATCAATGACATCTTGAAATCGTATCTCGACGGCTTTGGCATCGAGCTCATCGACTTTAAGCTGGAGTTTGGCAGGTTTGACGGCAAGGTCATCCTTGCGGACGAGATTTCGCCGGACACCTGCCGCTTCTGGGACAAAGCAACCGGCAAAAAGCTGGACAAAGACCGCTTCCGCAGAGACCTTGGCGATGTGGAAGAAGCATACCGCGAGATCATCAGCCGGCTGATGGGAGAATAACATGCGTTTGCCACAGCAACTGCCTGCGCCATACGAGCGGTTCAAGCCGGACGACGACTGCATGCATGAAGAATGCGGCGTGTTCGGCATCTATACAAACGGAAGCGGGCTGGACGCGGCGGAGGCCGCGTATTACGGCCTGTTTGCGTTACAGCATCGCGGGCAGGAGAGCGCGGGCGTTGCGGTTTCGCGG
>CAYVAO010000016.1:0-2617 GCA_964448895.1 uncultured Christensenella sp. | reverse complement strand
CGTCAGCGGGCGCTTTAACGACGGCCTCGGCGCGCTCAAGGGCTGCAATCTTGCCATCGGGCACGTGCGGTATTCGACCACGGGAGACAGCCTGCTTGTCAACGCGCAACCGCTCGTGGTGGAGTCCCCGCTCGGCCCGCTCGCACTGGCGCACAACGGAAATATCATCAACGCAAAAGAGCTGCGCGAGGAGCTGGAGGCCGAGGGCGTTTGCTTTCAAACCACCATCGACTCGGAAGTCATCGCGGCGCTCATCGCAAAAAACAGCAAGGAAGGCCTTGTCGAGAGCATTTCGCTCGCGATGCAGCGGCTCAAGGGCAGCTATGCGCTCGTCCTCTTGACAAAGGATCAAATCATCGGTGTGCGCGACCCCAAAGGCATGCGCCCGCTCGCGTTGGGCAGCCTCGAAGGCGCGTATATCGTCGCCTCGGAATCCTGCGCGTTTGACACCATCGGCGCGGAGTTCATGCGGGATGTACGACCAGGCGAGATCGTCGTTGCGGGAAGAGCGGGGCTCAAGGCCCATCAGGCGATCCGCTCGACGGATACCGCGCTCTGTATCTTCGAGTATGTCTATTTTGCGCGGCCGGATTCCGATATCGACGGCATCTCCGTGCATAAGGCGCGTGAGCGCGCGGGCGAACTGCTCGCGATCTCGTCGCCTGCGGATGTGGACGTCGTCTCCGCCGTGCCGGATTCGTCCCTGCCCGCCGCGATGGGCTACGCGCGCCAGGCGGGATTGCCGTTTATCATCGCGCTATCCAAAAACCGCTATATGGGGCGCACGTTTATCGAGCCTTCGCAGGATCAGCGGCAGATGGACGTTTCCCTCAAGCTCAGCGCGCTCAAGCGAAACGTGCGCGGCAAGCGCGTGTTTCTTGTAGACGACTCCATCGTGCGCGGCACGACCAGTAAATACATCGTCGCGATGCTCAAGACCGCCGGCGCAAAAGAGGTGCATTTGCGCATCAGTTCGCCTCCGGTCATGCATCCGTGCTGCTTTGGTATCGATACGTCTTCCTATGAGCAGCTCATCGGCGCGAATCATTCCGTCGAGGAGATTCGCCGCTTTATCGGCGCGGATTCGCTGAGCTATCTGAGCATGGAAGACCTGCATAAAACCGTTGAATTTGCGGCGTGCGACTTTTGCGCGGCCTGCTTCAACGGTAAATATCCGGAAGACGTTTCCGCGTTGATTCAGCGCGGCGGCAAACACGTGTTAGATCGTTAAAAGGGGGAGAATCGAATGCCGGTAACCTATCAGGAAGCGGGCGTGAGCGTCGAGGCGGGCTACGAAGCCGTGCGTCGCATGAAAGCCTATGCCGAGGCTACGTTTGACTCGAATGTTTTGCAATCCCTCGGTTCTTTTGGCGGTATGTACGCGCTGGGCGAGCAGGTGCTCGTCTCCGGCACGGACGGCGTCGGCACCAAGCTCAAGGCGGCGTTCGCGCTGGAGCAGCACGACACCGTAGGTATCGACTGCGTAGCGATGTGCGCCAACGACGTGGTTTGCCACGGAGCAAAGCCTCTCTTTTTCCTCGACTATATCGCAACCGGCAAGCTCGTGCCGGAAGTTGCGGCAAATATCGTAAAGGGCGTTGCCGCGGGATGCACACAGGCGGGCTGCGCGCTGATCGGCGGAGAGACTGCCGAGATGCCGGGCTTTTATCCGATTGGCGAATACGACCTCGCGGGTTTTTGTGTAGGCCTTGTCGAGCGCGCAAAGCTCATCGATAATTCGCGCGTGCAAGCGGGTGATGTGATCCTGGCGCTCGCTTCCTCCGGCGTGCATTCCAACGGGTTTTCGCTCGTGCGAAAGCTGATTCCCATGGAGCGGGTGAAGCTCGTTGAATACAGCGCGGAACTCGGCAAGACGCTGGGCGAAGAGCTGCTAACCCCCACCCATATCTATGTGAAACCAGTTTTGTCGCTGATCGACGCGTTTGAAGTCCACTCGATTGCGCACATTACCGGCGGTGGATTTTTTGAAAACATTCCGCGCAGCATCCCCAAGGGGCTGACCGCGCAGATCGAAAAGCACGCGGTTCGCGTACTGCCGATCTTCCGCCTGTTACAAAAATTGGGCGAGTTGGAAGAGTCGCATATGTTCAACACCTTCAACATGGGCGTCGGCATGACGATTACGCTGCCTGCGACGCAGGCGGATCAGGCGCTCGCGCTGCTGCATGCCGCCGGCGTTTCCGCCTACCTTATCGGCGAAGTCGTGCCCGGCGACGCGGGCATTACGCTATGCTGAGACCCCGTATTGCGGTGTTCGTCTCCGGCGGCGGAACCAATTTGCAGGCGTTGATCGACGCGGAGGCCTGCGGACGGCTCAACAGCGGGGCGCTTGCGCTCGTGGTTGCAAGCAAGGCGGGCGTTTTCGCGCTGGAGCGTGCAAAGCGCGCAAGAATAGCCAGCGAAACGGTTGCGCGCGCGGCCTATGCCACGCAGGAAGCGTATGAAGAAAGCTTGCTCGCCGTGCTAAACCGGCATAAGATCGATGTGATCGTGCTCGCGGGATTCATGCAGATTCTCTCGGCGAAGTTTGTTTCGCGCTATCCCGATCGCATCGTCAACGTGCATCCTTCGCTGATCCCGGCGTATTGCGGCAAGG
>CAYVAO010000015.1:8503-12547 GCA_964448895.1 uncultured Christensenella sp. | reverse complement strand
TGCTGATCAACAGCGTCGGCACCGTCGTCGGTTCCCATACCGGACCGGGCACTGTGGCGCTCTTCTTCTGGGGCGATTCCCGCAAGGGCACCTGATAGAGTATGTTTCTCGCTCCCGCTCACGCGGGAGCTTTTTTGTTTCTAAAAACCACTTGACAAATTACTTATTATTCCCTATTATTCCTTTTAGAGGAATATTGAGTATTCTAATTTAACGCAAACGAAATGGAGAGACCCTTATGCAGGAAACATACTACACCGTAGAACAGATAGCCCGGATGCTGCAAATGCATCCAAAGACCGTGCAGCGCTATATTCGCGAAGGTAAGCTCCGCGCGATAAAGGTCGGCAAAGGCTGGCGCATCGGTGGGCACGACCTGAGCGTATTTACGGAAGGCGAGGCCACGGAACGCGGCGAAACGCCGACGGCTGTCGTTTCCTGTGTTGCAGATGTATTCGCGGCGGATAAGACTGCCGCCATCCGCATCGTGAATACTCTCACTGCGGGACTCAACAGCAAACCATATGGTTACGGACAATGCAGCATGCAAACGCAGTATATTCAGGAAGAACAAAAGCTTCGCGTTACGCTATATGGCGGCGCGCGCGTGACCGCCGCCATGCTGGACGCAATCGCGATGTTAACGGAAGAGCCGGAAGAAACCCGGCTTGATTAACAAAAGGAGACAGTATGACAACAAACAGTGTTTACAAATCATTGAAGAAAAGAGACCGTTTCCGCGCCGTTTACAACAGCTTTCTCGGTGCAATGCCATTTGCGCAGCGCACCATCGACACCTCTTATGGTGAAACCTTTCTTTTGGAAGCAGGCGAACCGAACAAACCTGCGGTCCTACTACTTCATGGCAGTTGTAGCAACAGTGCGTTTTGGTTCAACGATCTTTTGGCACTCTCTGCGCGTTATCATGTGTTCGCCGTGGATATTCCCGGTGAAGCGGGAAACAGCAGCGAATATCGCCTAAGCCTTGATCATTCCGATTATGCGGACTGGCTCGCCGCCGTGCTGGACACGCTGAACCTGCCCAGCGCTTGCATCGCCGGCAATTCCCTCGGCGGCTGGATGGCGCTCAAGTTCGCAACAACGTATCCCGCGCGGGTCGAGAAACTCATGCTCTTTGCCAGTGGCGGGCTCGCGGAGATTCGCGCGGATTATCTCGAACGAGCGGAGGCCGCGGAGGGAGCGGACGAGGCCTTGACCATGGAAAAGAACGCTTCGGGTACCGACACCTTGCCGAAGGAACTCCTCGATTTCATCAACCTGATTTTGGAGAGCTATAACCCTATCTGCGTGCCGCTGCCGGTATTCTCCGGCGCGCTTCTAGCGCGGTTGACTATGCCCGTGCTTTACGTTGCGGGAGAAGCGGACGAGCTGCTGGATTCGCAAGGTGGAAAGGCCGCGCTGGAGCGGCACGTTCCCCACGCTCAAGTCCACATGCTGCCGAACGTCGGGCACATGATCACAACCCCCTATCAATGGATGCTACCGTTTCTTAGCGCGTAACCGTGTCGTTACCACTTGACAGATTCCATCCGCTCCAAATGATAGAACCATCAAAAGCGGAGGGATAACGTGAAAAAGCGAAAGAATTTCTTTCGCTCAGCCCATCGACAAAGTCAGTCGGTGGGCTGAAGCACGCGCACTGCGTGCTTTTTTTGTGCGCTTAGCAAAGCAGCCTGATTCAAACTTTAATCAAACACTCAAGAACCCATCACCATTTCATCACAACTGCGCTTTATCATGAAAGCATACCAAGTAAACACAGGAGGCACACAATCATGAAAAAGAAACTGACGATCGCCATTGCCGCGATCCTTACATCCTCACTCTTACTGGCAGGCTGCGCCGCTTGGACAGCTCCTACCGAGTCCACCGCGGACGAAACGCTTTCTTATGGGGCCTATTCCGCAAGAGAAGACACCGTTGCGGTTGGCTCCGGCTATCGCGGCGGAAACGAAACCACGGGCAGCAATTACGCCGCAGACAACTACGTGGTGAACGACACCGTGGAAGACAGCTATAACGGCTACGGCGGCTATGGCGCAAACGGCAACGGCGGTAACGGCCTAGGCATCGGCTACTCGGACGACTGCGATCCCATCTATGACGGCACCACGACCGCCGACCCGAACTACACGCTCACAGACGCGGACAAGACCGCTTCCCTCACGGGTTACGGCTCCGCGGGAGCACTCACCGACGAGAACCTTTCGCTTGCGGATATGCTCACCTACGCGCTGCAGGACGAATATCTCGCCCGCGCGGAATACGACCAAATCCTGAACGATTTTAGCAACATCCGCCCGTTTACCAACATCATCCGCGCGGAAGAGACGCATATTGACGCGCTGCTGCCGCTGTTTACGGCCTACGGCATCACAGCCCCCGCGGACGAGGGCGCGAGCCGCGCCGTGAGCACGACGAACCTGACGGAATCATATCAGGCGGGCGTGAACGCAGAGGTCAACAACATCGCCATGTATGAAACCTTCCTCTATCAAAACCTGCCGGACAACGTCCGCGTCGTGTTTGAGAGCCTCATGCACGCCTCGGAAAACCATCTGCGCGCATTCCAGAACCAGCTGTAAGAAAATCAACCGAATCGTAAAATAACGAACCAATAACAGGAGGTAACGCAATATGTCCGCCACCCCCGTCACACCGACCACCACCCGCGAAAAGCGTCTTTCCCTCATCTCCCGCATCATCCGCTGGGTGACGCTGGGCAGCTTTCTCACCTTTGTTCTCGCGGCGACGATGCTGCACACGCTGGGCTATGTCGGCCCGTCCATCCACGCGATTTGCCCTTACGGCGGGTTGGAGTCCATGCTTTCGCTCATCGCCGTCGGCACCTTCCTCAAGCGGATCGTGATCGGTACATTCGTGCTCTTCGGCACCACGATGCTGCTCTCCGTCGCGATGCGCCGCTCGTTTTGCGGGCAGATCTGCGCGCTGGGCGCATTGCAGGAATTCTTTGGCAAGATCGGGCATAAGCTCTTCAAAAAGCGCCTGACGGTTCCGAAAAAGCTGGACGGTATCCTGCGTTACCTAAAATTCGTTGTGCTCGGCGTGACCATCGCGATGGCGTGGATCACCGGCGAACTCTGGATTACGCCTTACGATCCTTTCAACGCGCTGGGACACCTTGCGGACTTTAACGCGCTGACGACGTCCTACCTGATCGGGTTTATCGTGCTGATCGTGTCCCTGTTGGGCAGCGTGGTCTACGACCGCTTCTTCTGCAAGTATCTGTGTCCGGCGGGCGCGCTCTACGGCGCGGTCGGCAAGGTCAGCCCCTATGCGGTTCGCGTTGACGAGAACACCTGCATCCAGTGCGGGAAATGCAACCGCGCCTGTCCGATGAATGTGGACGTGATGAACGCGAAAAACGGGCGCGTCACAAGCATGGAGTGCATCAACTGCAACGAGTGCGTCGCGGTTTGCCCCGTGCAGGGCGCAATCCATACCGGGTTTTCCAAGAAGGCGAAGATTCACCCGATTCTTGCGACCATTCTCGCGCTTGTGCTGTTCTTTGCCCCGATCGGGATCGCGGCGGCGACGGGGAACATGCAATTGCTGCCCAACAAATACGAAGGGTTGAGCTGGGGCATTCCCGCCGAGTCCAGCGAAGGCGGCGGTGGTGGTGAAGGCGAAGAGTCGCACGAAGAGGAAGCGCTGCCCGCAGGCGAAACGGCGGAAGAGGACTACGAAACCATCAACGGCTACGCGCCGAGCGACCTGCGCGGATCGTATACGCTGGCGCAGACGGCGGACCTTCTCGGATTGTCGCTTGACGAGCTCTACGCCCGTCTGGGACTACAGAGCGATTATCCCTCCGCGCTGTCGCTCAAAGACGCCGCCGCGGATATGGGCATGGGCCTCAGCGACTTCAAGCACCAGTTGTTTGATTAAGGCAAGCTACACAAAAACAGGACTCCGGCGGCTGCCGAAGTCCTGCTTTGTGTTTCATCATTCACTCCATTTCCATCGTCTCAAACCAAAACACGGTTCGCTCCTCGAAGCTCT
>CAYVAO010000015.1:0-8493 GCA_964448895.1 uncultured Christensenella sp. | reverse complement strand
GAGGATACTCTTCACGATGGCGAGGCCAAGCCCTGTGCCGAGGCCGCCCGCTTCGCCGGTGCGCGGCGCGCGATGGTAGCGATCCCATATCTTCGGCAATTCTTCCGCTGGGATCGATTCCCCCGCGTTTTCGATCAAAACCCGCTGGTGCGTTCCTCGCGGTTCACAAGATACACGCACCTGCGACTGTGCTCTCGCGTGGCGGATTGCGTTATCCAGAAGGTTGCTCACCACCTGCGTAAACTGCCCGCGGTCAAAGCGAACCTCGCCGCCGTCACAAACAAGCGAGAGCGAAACCTCCCGCTTGCCCGCCGCGAGCGTAAAGCGCTCCACGATCTCGCCAAGCGCATCCGGAAGCGAAAAATCGACCGGCGTCATCGCCTCCGCGCCGGATTCCAGCTTGGAATAGTCCAATATATCGCTCACCAGCGCGCCGAGCCGCGCGGATTCCTCACAGATTGCGTTGAGCTGCGCCGTGCGCTTTTCCTCGTTTGGCCAGGTCACGTCGCGCACGGTCTCCGCGTATCCGCGAATGATGGTCAACGGCGCGCGCAGTTCATGGGAAACGTTTGCAATCAACTCCCGCCGCAATTCTTCCGTTTTGCCCAGTTCATCGCCGAGTTCGTTGAGCGCGCGCGTGAGCTGACCGATTTCGTCCTTTGTCGTTACGCGGGTTTTCACCGAATAATCGCCCGCCGCCATGGTCTTAGCCGCACTGGTCACCGCGACGATCGGCCGCGAAAACAAGCGCGACAACACAAACGAAAGCACAAGCGCCGCCGCGACGAGAACGGCGGTAATGATCCAAAGCTGCTGCAACAGCACGCGGGATGCCTCGGACACATCCACCAGCGAGAACACGATAAATAGCGTTCCGCCGTCAACCGCCCTGCTCAATAGCGCATATCGCGACTCCGTCGTCTCGGTCTGTAGATACTCCACGCCGCCGCCCGCGCGCTCCGTGAGCTCCGATATCTTCTTGACGATCTGCCCGCGCATCGGGATGCCGTCCGATTGGTACACCACGCTGCCGGATTCGTTGACCGCAAGCAGGCTGACGTTGAGCGCGCTTTCCAGCGCGGCATAATCGGTGGTTGCGTCGATCACGACGCCGGAAACCGCGCCGTCGATGGTTGCGACGCGCTGGTTGAGATAGCTGTCGCTTAAAAACACCGCTTGCACGAGCCAAACGAGCGCGACGGCAAGCGCCGCCATGCCAAAAAACGCCAACGCAAGTTTTGCCGAAATCCGCTTCATGTTCCGCCTCCCGAAAAGCGATAGCCCGTACCCCAAACGGTGACGATGAGCTCACGATCTGCACCGAGCTTTTCGCGCAGGCTCTTGACATGCGTGTCCACCGTCCGCGCGTCGCCGAAAAAGTCGTATCCCCATACATGGTTGAGCAACTGATCCCGCGTAAATGCCACCTCCGGCCGAGACACAAAGAACGCGAGCAGGTCAAACTCCTTCGGGCTCAACGCAATCGTCTCGCCGTCGATCTGCGCCGTGCGCGCGGTTGCGTCCACGCGTAGGCCGCCGAGGGTAAAGGCCGCGCTCGCGGTCTGGGTCGCGCCCGCGCGCTTGAGCAGCGCCTTCATGCGCGCGATGAGTTCCCGCGGGCTGAAGGGCTTGCCGATATAGTCGTCCACGCCCAGCTCAAAGCCGAGCAGGCGGTCGTATTCCTCGTTTCGCGCGGTGAGCAGGATCACGGGCACCGTGCTGGTCTTTCGAATTTGCTTGAGCACGCCCCAGCCGTCCAGCCGCGGCATCATTACATCCAGCACGACGAGGGAAAAGTCGCCCGCGGCAAACAGGCGAAGCGCTTCTTCGCCGTCTCCCGCTTCCACAAATTCCCAGTCCTCCGCCTGCGCATATTCCCGCACGATGGAGCGGATGCGCGGGTCGTCGTCCGTCAACAAAATCCGGGTCAAACCATTCGCCTCCCAAAAGACAGAGTGTCGCTTCATCAAACGATGTCATCCTCTTGATCGTACCATCGATTCCGCCCAAAAGCACGAAAAAAAGCTGCTCCTTTTACGGGCAGCCCATTTATGCCAAATCGGTCTGTTTCGATCGAATCCAGTCTGCTACCGGTCGCGCCGGATAAACATGTAGACAAAGATCGGCACGATGAACACCATCACCGCGATGCCGCTTGCGATAAAGCCCATCCGCGCGCCGAACCAGTTGTCCATCGCGCCAACAAATAGGTTGCCAATCGGCGACGAACCCGCGACAATCAGCGAATACACGCTCATCACGCGCCTGCGATAACGATCCACCGTATGGATTTGCAGGTTGGAGTTCGCGGTGGAAAGATAGGTAACGAATAAAAATCCGCCGACGGCGAGAGAGATGCCGGTCGTGAGAAAGCTATTCGTGTTGCCGATTAAAATCAAGATCAATCCCGTCAGCGCGGGCAGAAAAAACAGGATAAACCGCCTTGGCCCGCTCTTGCTCAGCGCCGCGACAAACAGCGCACCCGTGAGTGCGCCCGCCCCGAGCGCGGACATCAAAAATCCGTACCCCGTCTCCGCAAGGCCCAGCACCTGGGTTGCAAACACGGGGATTGTTACGCCATAGTTGAGCGCGAATATGGAGACCACGGTCATGAACAGCATCGTGGTAAAGAGCGTTTCGTTGTGAAAGATGTATTTGAGTCCTTCGCCGATGCAGGCAAACACGCCCTGTTCGTCTTTCTCCTGCACAGTTTCGCAAGCGATCGGGTGGATGAAAAACAGGCTGATGAGCACCGCGAGAAAGCTCAGCGAATTGATTAAAAAGCAGGAGGAAACGCCAAACGCACCCATGATAATCCCCGCGATGGATGGCCCGATCATGCGCGCGACGTTGAAGGTTAGAGAATTGAGCGCAATGGCGTTCATCAGGTCGTCGTGGCCCACCATCTCGACGACGAACGATTGCCGTAGCGGCATGTCGAGCGTGTTGACGAGGCCGAGCAAGCTCGACGTGACGAGCAGGTGCCAATACTGGATTCCGCCGGAGTGGACAAGCAGCCACAACGCAAACGTGATCACGAGCGAAAGCGATTGGGTGATGATCAGCATCCGTTTTTTCGGTAAGCGATCGATCAGCACGCCCGCAAACAGGGAAAATAACAGCGCTGGCAAAAATTGCAGCGCGCTGACCACACTTAACAGCAGCGCGGACTTTGTCAGCGAGTACGCAAGCCACGGCTGCGCGGTGTTTTGCATCCACGTGCCGATGGTGGAGATGCACATGCCGAAAAAATAATAGCGATAGTTTTTGTGCTTCAGCGAAAGAAACGGGTTGTTGAGCACCGCCTTTCGCGATTGTTGGGTTTCCAAAGCGCGCCTTTCCTGCCCCCGCTCAATCCGCGCCGTGTTTTGTTTTCACGCGGCGGGGCGAAACTTGATTATAGCACCGGAATCGAACGAAGGAAACTGGTTGCGAAATCCGTTTACGCATTTTTCCAGGGACGTGCCTTACCTAGCCATCCCTGATTCTGCCAATATTCCTTTTCTCTCGGGGATGCGCTATAGTTCGCCTTCTGATTGCCCGCCATCATGAAAAACAGAAAGCGCGTCTTGATTCCCACGCGCGGAGGGGTGTTTTTCCCGAGCTTCTTTGCGAGTCTAAACGTGTCTTTTGTGATCTTTTGCTTGATCTTCGGCTTGACGCTTTCCCAGTTCATTGCCTCCACGCGTGTGCCGTAGCGGTAGATTTCCGGCACGCCCCAAAAGAGGAGGTTTTTTGCGATGCCCTTGGTTGCACCCGCGGTTGAACTTCCCGCCGAGGCGGAGAGAACAACCGCCTTTTTGCGGAACATCGACCCGCGCGGACGGTGCGACATCCACATCGTAAACGTCAGGTCCAAGAGCGCCTTCATGGAAGCGGAAGGCGCCATGCAATACGTCGGCGTGGTGAAGACGAGTAAATCCGCAGCTTCCATCGCGTCCACAATCGCACTCTTCTGCTCAAACCAGGGACAGTCTGCGTCGTTTTCGATGCAGCGATAGCACCCGATGCAAAAGTGGTTGAGATCGCGCGGCAGAAAGAACTCGGTGATCTCCTTTTCGCCGGGAATCTGGTCGACAAGCAGTCTGCCGATATGATAGGAACTGCCTTTGTGGTTTTGTCCGTTTATGATTGCGATTTTCATGTTGATCCTCTTATCCTATGATCTTTTCGCCTCATTATATCAAAAGATTGCCGGATGATGCCGCTTTTTCAGCGGCTTCGGTGATATTTGGATTTTTCAAACGGATAAGTTTCATTTTTTGTATACATTCTTGCTATACTCTTGCCGTTGTCACCCGCTAGACTGCTATAATATGGATAATACCGCGCAAGCGGATTTTTGTGATGGTAAGAGGAATACGATTTTGATGCAGCAAGTGCAGGAGATCATCGGTCAGGTTCGAAAAGTTGTCGTCGGCAAAGACACCGTCATCGCGAGCATATTAATGGCGATGCTCGCCCAGGGACATGTTTTGCTGGAAGACGTACCGGGCGTTGGCAAGACCACGATGGCGCTCGCCTTTTCGCGAACGATGGATCTCTCTTATAAGCGGATGCAGTTTACGCCGGACGTGATGCCCTCGGATATCACCGGCTACACCACGATTCAATCCGGCGGTGCGGCGGGCATCTATGTGCCCGGCGCCGCAATGTGTAATCTCTTTCTCGCGGATGAGATCAACCGCGCGTCCAGCAAGACCCAGTCCGCTTTGTTGGAGGTTATGGAAGAAAACAGCATCACGGTGGATGGCGTGACCCGCGCCGTGCCGCAGCCGTTTCTCGTGATCGCCACCCAAAACCCCGCTGGCTCCTCCGGCACGCAGCCGCTGCCCGAGTCCCAGCTGGATCGCTTCATGGTTCGCCTGTCGATGGGATATCCCGACCGCAGAAGCGAGATGGAGATGCTCCGCCGCCATCAAAACGCGGTCTCGCTGGACTCCGTCAACCGCGTGATTACGCCAAGCGACCTGACGCTCATGCAGCGCGAGGTAGAGAGCATCTATGTTTCCGAGGCACTGTTTGCCTATATCACCGAGCTGACCGGCTGGACGCGCACGCAACCCGCCATCCGCATCGGCGTCAGTCCCCGCGGCACCATCGCGCTGCTGCGCATGAGCAAGGCCGCGGCCTATCTCTCCGGACGCGAATACCTGATTCCACAGGACGTGCAGCTGGTGTTTGAGAGCGTCGCCGCGCATCGCATTCTGCTCAGCCCGCGCGCGCTGGTCAGCGGAATTAGCGAGCAGCAGCTCGCCAAGCGCGCGCTCACGCAGGTGCAAGCGCCCGTCGCGGTATAATCCCATAGCCGGAAACCGGATTCTGTATACATACGCGCTTTTTTTCGCGTTTATTTTGTTTGTACTGATCGGCCTGTATCTGTTTCATCTGCTGGTTATTATCCTGTTGATCTTACCGCTGGTTTCGCTGCTGGCGGCGCTTCCCATGCGCAAAAATCTACGTTACGCGCTGGAGGTGGAGGACGACATCATGCCAAAAGGCGTTTGCGGCATCCGTCTTTCCGCCCGCAACAACAGTCTCTTTCCTTGCGCGGGCGTTCGCTTCACGCTGGAGCGGCACAACGCGCTGGGTCGCGTAGGCGATCGCTACACCGAGTCCGCGGAGGATATCGTTCAGTTTCCGCTAGGTCCGATGCGCGCGCATGTCATGCAGCCCTCGGTCAAGATGGCGCATTGCGGCAGGGTGGACTTGTTCATTCGGCGGGTGCAGGTAATCGACACCCTTGGTTTGTTTGCGCTGAACGTTTCGCCGAAAAACGGCGCTTCTCCCACGGGCAGTGTCTACGTTTTGCCGGAGTTGCAAAGCCGGAGCATACAGACCGACGAAGCGGCGGACCTCGGCCTCGACAGCGCAAGCTACTCGACCGAGAAGGCGGGCGGAGACCCAAGCGAAATCTTTCAACTGCGGGACTATCGCGAGGGAGACTCGCGCCATAGTGTGCACTGGAAGCTCAGCAGCCGCATGAACCGCCTCATCGTGCGCGAATTCGGTCTGCCGTTGAATCCCTCGCTGCACTTCCTGCTGGAACTGCGGGAGGACTCCACCCCGGACGCGGCGGAGTCGATGCTCGGCACCATGCTCGCGTTTTCCGAGTATCTCATGGCGCGCGAGGTCACGCATTCTGTCAGCTGGATCAGCGAGGAAGGCGGCCTTCGTACGATGCCCGTCACGGGGCCGGATGCGCTGGCCTCCGTGCTGCATGACCTGCTGGCCCTGCCCGGACAGGCGCGCTGGAGCACGCTGGAGCGCTTCGCCACAGAAGGCGCCACGCGCGCGGACACACACCTGATCTATCTGGTCGCAGGCAGCGTTTGGAACGCGGCGGGAGACGAGACCGGCGAACAATTACTCGCTACGCTGACCAATCTCGGCGCTTGCAGAAGACTCACACTCATGCCGGATCAATGCGACGACAAGACCGCGGATATCCTGCGCGATCTCGGTTGCGAGGTGCAGCTGCTCAACGGGCGCGTCCCGGGTACGGAAACGGAGGCGGACGAATGAGCGCGAAGAAGCAAAAGTCACGTTCGGCACGCCCGATTTCCGCGCCGGAAAACTCGGTTGCGCAACTATCGCTGCGGCTGCTTCAGCAGCTCGCGGTGCTTCTGCTTGCCGTGCTCGGGTTTCTGTTTTGCCTGATTACAAGCTACGAGCTCGATCTGCCGACCGCAACGCTCGTTTGGACGGCGATCGCTTTTTCGCTGCTGTTTCTCGCGGTATTCTCCGTGCGAAAAAGCGGGCTTTTTGCGCTGGTCTGTCTTGCGCTCGCGGGCGTATATGGCGTTTTACACGCGGCGGATCTGTTGCAGGGCATTTTGCTGCTCATTGAGCGCGCAATCACCCCTCTGAGTCTGCAACTGCCGGAAAGCATGCAACTTCTTCTCAAACCAACGGATATGGAAGAGGCGCAGTTGCTCCTGACGCACGCGGCGCAGGCGATCGTGTTTGTCGTGTCGTTCCTTTCCGCTTTCTTCATCATCAGCGAACCCAGCGTGCCGGGGCTTGCGCTCTCGACGCTGCCGCTGCTGCTACCCGCGCCGTTTTATCTGCTCTCGCCCGCGCGACTGCCGTTTTTCATGCTGTTCGCCGCGCATATGATGGTGTTTGCGTTCAACAACGCCAAGCGCGCGCAAACCACGTTTCGCGCCGGCGTCTATGTGCCGCAGAGCAGACGGAAAGCGAACCAGCTCGCCCAGCGCGCGGCGCAGCACTCGCTCTCGCTACTCGCGCTGCCGCTCATCGCGCTCGCCGCCATTATTTCCAGCCTCATTTTACCGCAGGAAGGATATCAGCGGCCGGATGCGATCGAAGACCTGCAACAACAGATATTTTCGCTGGATTTCGGCAAGGACGCGTTCTGGCGCAGCAACGACGGGCTCACGCGAGGCGACCTCACGAGTCTCTCCTCCATTCGTTTCTCCGGCAAGACCGCGCTGCTCGTTCGCGTTTCCGACCCGCTGTCGCTCTATATTCGGGACTATGCCGGCGCGCTCTATACCGAGGACGGCTGGAAAAACGTATCCACGAGTGATTTTTCTTCGCTGGCGAACAGCGTCGATATCGCGCCGCAAAACCTGCTCGCCTCCGCGCTCGCCGCGAGCGGATCGATGCCCTCCACCTATACCCTCTCCGTTCAAAACGTCAGCGCGACCCCGCAGTCAATCTGGACGCCGCCGGGACTGATCACGCATGCGGACGAAATCACCAATGCGGGTTATGTGCAGGATACCGCGCTCGCGTTTGCCTCCTCCGCCTCCGCATCGGATTACACGATAGAGGCGGTTCCCGTCGGCATGTCGCTCTATTCCGTTCCAAATGCGGACAACGGGTTTGAAAAAGCTTACAAAAAAGCCGCAGGCTCCGCGGACGGGCTTAATCGCGCGTCTGGCGACGACGCGGACACCGTGCGCGACACGGCAAGCACCTATATCGGCTATCTGTTTGACACCTATACCACATTGCCGGACGTCACGCAGGAAGCCGCGGATAAACTGCTGGAAACCTACGATATCCACGCGATCTATGACGGCGATGCGCTGAACCTCGCGGCAACGTGCCAGTCAATCCGCTCTCTGCTTGCCGACCGCTGCTCCTACGATTATTCTCCGCCGGAGATGCCGGAAGGAGCCGACTTTGCAACCTGGTTTTTAGAGGACGCGCAGAGCGGTTATTGCGTACACTTTGCGACCACCGCGACGGTGCTGCTGCGCGCGCTCGGCATCCCCGCGCGCTATGCCGAAGGGTA
Source organism: uncultured Christensenella sp. (assembly GCA_964448895.1). Taxonomy (GTDB): domain Bacteria; phylum Bacillota; class Clostridia; order Christensenellales; family CAG-138; genus UBA7703. Next base: position 227 of record CAYVAO010000015.1, on the reverse strand, counting down.
CATCGTCATTCAGAAGGACTACAATAAAACGCCGGACGCAAACGGGTTTATCAAGATTGAAGACACACACGCACACGCTTGGGTAGAGGTTTTCGATCCCTCAATCTTGGAATGGGTGCCGGTCGAGGTCACCGAAAGCACGCAACAGTCCAGCGCACCAACCCCATCCGAAGCTGGCGAGCCGACACTCTCGCCGGAGGACGAAAACGCGCAAACTACGCCGGAAC
>CAYVAO010000014.1:11496-12890 GCA_964448895.1 uncultured Christensenella sp. | reverse complement strand
TATAAAGCATACATATTCATATTTTCTCTTGTATTTTTATAAATGAGGCCGTATTATATGAGCATATTAAATTTTTTGGAGCGAAAACGATGAAAATCGGCTTTGCTGGCAATCTGGAAAAGGAAGGCATCGCCGAATATCGTGTCCGTCTGATGGAACAGGCATCCGCGCTGGGAGAAAAGACGGTCGCGCTGGATAGCATAGCCGCTTTGATTGCGGAACAGCCCGCGCCCGATCTTTTGGTCGTCATCGGCGGAGACGGAACATTGCTTCGCTTTGCCTCCATCGCGGCGCAGAGGGACATCCCGCTGCTTGGCGTCAATCTTGGCCGGATCGGATTTTTAAGTGAAATCACACTGGACGAGTTTACCGAAGCGATTGTTAAAATCCAACGCGGAGACTATCGGGTAGAGGAGCGGATGACGCTTTTATGCAGCATCAACGGCGCGCCGTTTGCCAGCTGCCTCAACGATGTATTGATCTCCAAACAATCCTTTTCAGGCACGATTCAAATCGATATGTACTGCGACGGTCAATCGGTCGGCTCCGTCTTTTCAGACGGAATTATCGCCTCAACGCCGACCGGCAGCACGGCCTATAATCTCTCCGCGGGCGGCCCGGTGGTTACGCAAAACCTCGACAGCATCGTCGTCACCACGGTTTGCTCGCACACGCTGCATATTCGCCCTATCGTGAGCGCACCGGACGCAATCTGGACGTTCCACGTAAACGGCGAAGGGTTTGTCTCCGGAGACGGCATCAAGCTCAGCCGCGTGAACCCCAACGACTGTATCAGCGTCACCCGATCCGATCGTCGCGTTCGATTTATCCGTTTTCGAGAGCAAAACGTATTTGAACTCATCCGGCAGAAACTCACATAAGAACGCATCAAACAGCACGATCTATAGAACAAAAGTCGACTCGCAACAAGATCGATTCAGAACTCTTGCCTGATAGAACCGGCAGGCGTTCCGATCGCAACGAAACAGAAGAGCAAGACCGCCGGCAAGGCAAGACGGAGCAGAACACCGAACTTATATTTCATTTGTAATGAGGATTCAAACATGAAAGCAAAACGGCATGACATGATTTCCAAACTCATCGCATCGGAAAACGTCGAGACGCAGGAAGAACTCGCCGGAAAACTGCGCGATCACGGCTTTTCCGTCACGCAGGCAACCGTTTCGCGCGACATCAAAGAACTGCGGCTGATCAAGGTTCTAACGCCGGAGGGACGCTATCGCTACGCAACGGTGGAAAAAGCCGAGGCGGATTATTACAGCGCTGACCAGGTACGGGCGGCCACCACCTTTGCCAGCCAGGCGGCCATATCGTTGGAAAATGCGCGCCTGTTTGAAGAAAGCGAACGGCGCGCGGGTGAGCTGGATCAGCGG
>CAYVAO010000014.1:0-11486 GCA_964448895.1 uncultured Christensenella sp. | reverse complement strand
CTGCGTTCTTTCGGTCACCAGCGCCGGGAACCTGATCGTGATCAAGACCATCGCGGGCAGCGCAATCGCCGCCGCGGAAGCGGTCGATACGCTCAAGTGGCCGGATATTCTTGGCTCCATCGCGGGCGATAACACGATTTTTATCGCTGTGCGGGACGCAAAGAGCGTTGGCGACATCATCAAAAAATTTCAGAAGATGCTGAAGTAAGCGCGTTCTTTCTCTGCGCCAAAGATCGCTTGATTGAGCCTCCGTTTGGCAGGCTCTTCACGTGAGCGCGAAACAGAGAAGGATTTGTAGGGTTGATTTGGAAGATGCTCGAAAACAGGAGGGCGTCGTCTTTGCTGAAGCAATTATCCATTCGTAATGTAGCTTTAATCGATCAACAAATGATTGAGTTCTTCGATGGGTTTTCCGTGCTGACGGGTGAAACCGGCGCAGGAAAATCCATTATTATTGAAGCGCTCAATTTTGTTTTGGGCGAACGCGCGAGCCGCGAGCTCGTGAAATCCGGCGAGGAGAAGGCGAGCGTAGAGGCGGCATTTCGTCTGCGAGCAGACGAGCCGGTGCTGGATGTGCTATCCGAGCAGGGGATCGACTGTGAGGAGAACGAACTGACGCTGTATCGCGAATTTTCGCTCAGCGGAAAGAACGTTTGCCGCGCGAACGGTACGCTGATCAACGCAAGCGTGCTTAAGCTCATCGGCGACGCGCTTGTCGATATTCACGGGCAGCATGCGCATCAATCGCTGCTGGACGAAAAGAAACACATTCTGCTGCTGGATCGTTTTGCAGGCAGGGACGCGCTGGAAGTGAAGGCGCGCGTTGCCGCCGCCTATCAAAAGGCGAGCGAAGCAAGGCGGCTTCTTTCCGCCGCGCAGTTTAACGAGCAGGAGCGCATTCGCAGAATCGATCTGCTGACCTATCAGATACAGGAAATCGACGCGGCAATGTTGAGCGACGGCGAAGAAGAGCAGCTCGAGGAGCAGCGCGGATTGTTACAAAACGCACAGGCCGTGATGGAAGGGCTGGAAGGCGCAAACGCCGCTCTCAGCGGAGATGAAGCGGAAAACGGCGGCGCGCTCGCTTCCTTTAGCGTAGCGCTGCATATGCTGGACGGTATCGCGCGGCTAAGAGCAGACTATCAGCAACTCTCGGAAAAGCTCCACGCGTTATATTATGATCTTGAGGACGCGAGCTATACGCTCCGCGACTATCGTGCGGATTTTTCCTTTGAACCGGGCATGCTGGACGAAATCGAAACCCGTCTGGAACTGATATCTACGCTCAAGAGAAAATACGGCGCGAACATTGCGCAGATTCTTGCTTATCGTGAAAAATGCGCAAGCGAGCTGGATCTTATCGACAACGCCGAAGAGCGCAGAGAGCAGCTCGCCAAAGATTATGCCGCAGCAAAAGCCGAGTACGATTCGGAAAGCGCGACGCTGTCCGAGCTGCGAAAAGCCGCGTCGGAACGGCTCAGCGCGCGGCTATTGCCGGAGCTATCCGATCTTGGTATGCCGCATGCCGCGTTTACCGCGAGTTTTGAAACGCTTACCGGCGAGATCCCTTCCGCAAACGGCATAGACAACGTAGAGTTTTTGCTCTCTACCAACCGCGGGGAACCGGTCAAGCCGCTGAGCAAGGTTGCTTCCGGCGGCGAGTTATCGCGCATTATGCTCTCGTTTAAAAGCGTGTTGGCAGACCTCGACGGTATTCCGACGATGGTGTTCGACGAGATCGACAGCGGCATTAGCGGACAAATCGGCACTGCGGTCGCGGTCAAGATGCGACAGATTGCAAGAAATCATCAGGTGCTGTGCATCACGCACCTGCCACAGATTGCGGCTTATGCAAACCAGCAATATCTGGTTTATAAGGAAGAAACGGGAGAGCACACGCGCTCAAACGCGATTTTGCTTACCCCGGAACAGCGCGCGCGCGAAATCGCCCGCATTATGGGCAGCGTTGGAACCGACCCGGTCGCGCTGGAGCACGCAAAGCAGCTCATCGACGCCGCGGAAGAGAATATCCGCCGCGCGTTTTAACCGAAAGAACGAACCTCGCGACATCGCCTGAACAAGCGAATGGCCCCATGCTTCGGAGAATACATGAAGAAGAATTTGTTAATCGCAAGCAACAACACCGCAGACGCAAAAGGAATTGAAGCGGCTTTTCAGCAACAGGAAGAGATTCGCCTGCTTCCGAGCGTGTTCACGGGACGCGATACGATTGACACCATTTTCGCGCAGGATGTCGACATCCTGATCCTCGATTTGTTTATGCGCGATTTGGATGGAATCAGTGTGCTGGATTTTATCGGCAAGCTCAACGAAGACCGAAGACCGCTGGTGTTTGTCACCACGGCGCTTGCAGACGACCGGCTGCTGCAAATCATCAAAGACCGCGTGATCTATTGCTTCACCAAACCGCTCAAATACGTTCTTGTGCAATTGAGAGTGCTGGAATTCTTACGGTTATACGAACGCGAGACCGAAAAAGCGGACGATGTGCTCGACATATTGGAGAGCCAGATTGCGGCAGGCATCCGCGCAATCGGGATTCCCGCGCATCTCAAGGGGTATTATTACCTGCGGGATGCGATTCGAATCTACGCCATGAGCGAATCCCCGGTCGATTTAAGCATCACGAACGACAAATACCCGACGGTAGCGAAGATCTATAACACGCGTCCTCCGCTTGTGGAGCACGCCGTGCGAAACGCGATTGAGATCGCCTGGACGCGCGGAAACATCGACACCATTCGGGAATATTTCGGGTATACGAAGCAGGATTACAAAGGTAAGCCCAGCAATCTGGAATTTGTCGCCATGATGGCGCAAAGGGCCCTGACCTATCTGAAACGCTGACATGAGAAAGAAGCCGCGTGTTGATCGCGGCTTTTGTTGACTCACGAGAGAATAAGACAAAATTCATCATCGCGCAACGCCGGAGCGTAACCACGTCACGCAGCTTCATTGACGCAATGTCAAAATCAGACTAAACTAGAGTAGGATGATTTAGAAACACACTCTAGTTCATCAAGTGAAATCCTATCAAGCTAAATACAATCGATTTAAAGATCAACGATGAGGTGGATAACATGGAAACAAAGAAAATGAATCATAAACGTGCAATCGTGATTGTGCTGGACAGCGTCGGCATCGGCGAACAGCCGGACGCCGCAGAATTTGGCGACGTTGGGTCCCATACGCTCGGCAATATCCGAAAAGTGCGCGGCAAACTCGACATGCCGAACATGACGGCGCTGGGCCTTGCCGCCATCGAAAACAGCAGACTCGATTCGCTTGGACTGATACCAACGGGCGCATATGGTCGCCTCGCGGAACTCACCAAGGCGAAGGACACCACCTGCGGACACTGGGAGATGGCGGGATTGCCGCTCAAGCAGGCGTTTAAAACGTATCCAAACGGATTTCCGGAAGAGTTTTTACGCGAGTTTGAAGCGAAGCTCGGACGCCGGACCATCGGAAACGAAGTCGCAAGCGGACCGGAGATCATCGCCCGCGTGGGCGACGAGCACGTGAAGACCGGGAAACCCATCGTCTATACCTCCGCGGACAGCGTGTTCCAGATCGCGGCGCACGAAGGCGTGATCCCGTTGCCGGAACTCTACCGCATCTGCGAAGTTGCGCGCGAACTGCTCAACGACGATCATTATCTCGTCGGCCGCGTGATCGCCCGCCCGTTTGAAGGAACGAGCGGCGCATACAAGCGCACCGAAAACCGCAAGGACTACGCGGTGGAACCGTTTACCGATACCGTTCTGGATGCGCTGGTCAAGCAGGGGAAAGATGTCGTCGGCGTAGGCAAGATTGAGGACATCTTCTGCCACAGAGGCGTTACCATCGTCGACCACACCAAGAACAACCACACGGGCATCGATGCTACGGTTCGTTTCTTGGAGCAGGGGACGGGAGACTTCATCTTCACCAATTTGGTCGATTTTGATATGCTCTATGGCCATCGCAACGACGTGGAAGGGTATGCAGCCGCGCTGGAAACGTTTGACGCCGCGCTGCCGCGCATCCTGGGCGCGATGCGCGAGGACGATATTTTGATGATTACGGCGGATCACGGATGCGATCCCACCACACCGAGCACGGATCACTCTCGTGAGTATATCCCGCTTGTGGTCGCAGGCAAGCACGTGAAAGCCAACGCAAATCTCGGCACGAGAAAAACGTTTGCGGATATCGGCGCTACGGTGCTGGATTATCTCACTGGCGAAAAATGGAACGTTGGCACGAGCTTCCTTGGCGAAATCTACGAGGCATAATACATGAATGAAGTAGTCGAACGCGCGGTCGAAATCCTTTCCCCGCTTTGCGGGAAAAATTGCAAGATCGGGCTGATCCTGGGTTCAGGGCTCGGCGGATACGCGGAGAAGATTGAGAACAAACGCTTTGTGAATTATGCCGATCTGCCGGGATTTCCGCAATCCCGCGTGGAAGGGCATAAGGGCAGGTTTGTCGCAGGCGAGCTCTTTGGCAAGACGGTGATCTGCATGCAGGGCAGATTTCATTATTATGAGGGCTATCCGCAGTCACAAATTGCGCTGGCGGTGCGCGTCATGAAACGTCTCGGCGTCGAAAAGCTGTTGTTAACTAATGCGGCGGGCGGCGTGAATCTCAAATTTGCGCCGGGTGACTTGATGTTGATCTCTGACCATATCAATTTCTCCGGCTCGCACCCGCTGATCGGGCCGAACGACGAAGACTTTGGCCCGCGTTTTCCGGATCAATCCAACGTTTACGATCGCGACCTGCGGCAAGGAGTACGCGTTGCGGCGCAAAGCATTGGCGTGCCGTTGCAGGAGGGCGTTTATATGATGTTCTCCGGGCCTTCGTTCGAGTCTCCTGCGGAGATCGTGTTTGCGCGAACCGTCGGCGCTTCCGCCGTCGGTATGTCTACGGTGCCGGAGGCGATTACCGCCGCGCATTGCGGCATCCAGACAATCGGTATTTCGCTGATCACCAACATGGCGGCGGGGATTCTGGATCAGAAGCTAACGCACGAAGAAGTACAGGAGACTGCGGCGATCGCCTCGGAAAAATTCCCCAAACTAGTGGACAAAATCGTCGAATCCGTGTTTTGAGCTTAGCAAAACAAACGCTCGCGAGGCAGTTCGCGGGCGTTTTTTGCTGGATTAAAAACGCATTCAATTGTGGTTCAATTGCGTCGCATTGACAACGGCTAGTGAAATTAAACCGAATGGCTTGCGTATGTTGTGGAAATGGGCTTATAATGAAAAAAAGCACAAGGAGGGCCACGGCTTTGATTGGAGTCATCTTCGGCGAAAAGGGCACAGGAAAGACCAAGCAGATTCTCGAAATGGCAAACAAGTCTGTCCTGACAGCAAAAGGGAACACGATCTTTATTGACGACGACACGAGTTACATCTACGACCTCTCCCGCAAAGCTCGCTTCATCAACGCATCGGATTACGGCATTTCGACACCGAAAATGCTTTACGGATTCCTTTGCGGTCTTGCAGCGAGTGATTTTGATTTAGAGACCATCTATATCGATGGACTGCTAAGCATTATCGGACATGAACTGGACAATCTTGAGGGACTCTTTGACGATCTGAAGAAATTTTCCGAGAAGAACAGCCTCAGCGTGATTATGAGCATAACCGGCAGCAAAGAAACCGTCCCCGCTTACATGAAGGAATATCTGCTGTAAAGTCAAACGAATCGCTTCAAACAGCGTAATTGTTGTTTTTACAAGTCTGTCCTTTCTACCATGGCGGCAACGTTGCTGCGATTTTATAAACAAAAAGACAATCAGTAAAGGAACTCGAAACACCTATGCGTTACCTGAGCACGCGAGGCGGCGAACCCGCATCCGCTGCGGAAGCGATTGTGCGCGGCATCAGCCCCTCCGGCGGACTGTATGTACCCGAATCGTATCCCACAATTGATTGGTTGAACGGCGTGCGCGGCGGCTATTTAGCAACCGCGCACCGCGTCATGCAGGCATATTTACCGGAGACGGACTCCGCAGAACTGGCGACTATGATCGCCGCGGCTTACAAGAGCTTTGATCATGCGGATGTGACTCCGCTTGTCAAGCTGCGCGATCGCGAGCATGTGCTGGAGCTTTGGCACGGGCCGACCATGGCGTTCAAAGACGTCGCTCTTCAGATGCTTCCGCACTTGATGCGCTCCTCTTTGCGCCAAACGGGCGAAACCAAGCAGGTCTATATCCTCGTCGCCACATCGGGCGACACGGGTAAGGCCGCGCTGGAAGGCTTTCGCGATGTCGAAGGCACCCGCGTGCTGGTGTTTTACCCGTACGGCGGCGTAAGCGAAGCGCAACGATTGCAGATGGTCACGCAGGAAGGCAAAAATGTAGACGTTTGCGCCGTGCATGGCAATTTTGACGACGCGCAGACGGGCGTCAAGCAAATCTTCGCTTCTCGCGAGATTGCTGACGAAGTTGAAGCGAAAGGCTGGCGGCTTTCCAGCGCGAACTCGATCAACTTTGGCAGACTTTTGCCGCAGATCGTGTATTATTTCACGAGCTATGAGCAGTTGGTTGCAAGCGGCGAAATCCAGCCGGGCGAAAAAGTCAACTTCTGCGTTCCGACCGGTAACTTTGGCGATATTCTCGCGGGCGAATATGCGCGCAGAATGGGTCTGCCTGTTAACAAGCTCATCTGCGCTTCCAACCGCAACAATGTGCTCACGGACTTTTTCGAGAGCGGCGTTTACGACGACAACCGTCCGTTTTATCAGAGCATGAGCTGCTCCATCGACATACTGATCTCCTCCAATCTGGAGCGTCTGCTCTTTGAGCTGGCGAAGCGCGACGACGCGCTGGTGCGCGAATGGATGCGCGGATTGAAGGAAAAGGGAATGTATGCCCTGCCGCAGAGCGCGCTGGACGAACTGAAACAGACGTTCTCCGCCGGCTGGTGTACGGAGGAAGACACGCTTGCCACCATCAAGCGCATCTATGACGAAACGGGGTATCTCATGGACCCGCACACCGCGGTTGCGCAGTGCGTCTATGAGCGCTATGCGGAACAGACGGGGGATCAAACCAAGACGGTGCTGCTCTCCACCGCGAATCCGTATAAGTTTGCCAGCGACGTGCTCGGTGCGTTTGAGCCTGCGGGCGAAGACGACTTTGCCAACGCGGATCGCCTCAAAGCACTGACCGGTAAGCCGATTCCGAAAGGCATGAGCGAACTGCTCGGCAAACCCGAGCGGCACCTAGACGTTTGCGATCTGAAGGATATGCCGAAGCGCGTGCTTTCGCCGATCCTTAAGTAAAGCAAAAGAGATTTTTACGTCTGTTTTTCAGGCGATCATCAGAAAGAAGAGATCATTTACGAACGAAAGACGTCCCAATATTTCCACCGCTACCATCATCATAAGCTTTGCTGTGATCACATTGCTTGCAGTATCGCTCATGTATGTGCTTGGCAACCGCAATTCCACGAATTCGCTGGATTCCTCCGCGCTGCAGGAGCTCGCGGATACGATCGATTCGCAATACTATTTCTACGACGACAAAGAGCTCGATAACGATAAACTGCTCGACGCCGCGATGCGCGGGATGGTCTCCAAGCTGGACGATCCCTACGCGCAATACTTCACGGAGGAAGAGTATCAAAAGTTGCTCACCGATAACGCGGGCGATTACGTTGGCATCGGTATCAGCATTCAGGCACAGGACGAAACGGGCGCGAAGGTCATCAGTGTCTACAGCGATTCACCTGCGGACAAAGCGGGCATTCAAAAAGGCGACGTTATCACGAAAGTCAACGGAAACACCACGGCGGAAAAGAGCCTGCAGGAAGTTATCACATATTTTTCGGACGACACCACCGTACCGGATGAAATCACCTATCTGCGGGACGGCGTTGAAACGACGGTCAGCTTGTTGCGCGCGGAGGTGCATATCGTTCGCGTCACGTCCTCTGTGCTGGATGGCAACATCGGTTACGTGCATATTTCGGAGTTCAACGGCAGCGTTGCAACGGACTTTTCAAGCGCGGTTGATGCGCTGAAACAGCAGGGGATCGACAAGCTGATCATCGACCTGAGGGATAACCCCGGCGGTGGACTGACCGAGGTGCTCAACGTTGCCTACAGATTAATTCCGAAAGACAAAGTCATCGTGAGCATCCGCTCGAAAAACGGCGATGAAGACGTGTATAAATCTCAGGGAACCGAACAATATGACATGCCGATCGTCGTTCTCGTCAACGGTGGCTCTGCCTCTGCAAGCGAGTTGCTTACCGGCGCGCTGAAAGATTACGGCATAGCAACCATCGTCGGCACACAGACGTTTGGCAAGGGTATCGTACAGAGTTATTTTCACCTGAGTAACAGTAAAGGCTGGGTGAAGATGACGACGGATGCATATTATACCCCGAACGGCGTCTGCATTCAGGGCGTCGGCATCACGCCGGATCTCGTCGTGGATTTGCCGGACGAACTAAAAGATGTTTCGGTCGATTTGCTGGACCCCGCGAAAGACACGCAGTTGCAGGCGGCGATCAACGTGTTTGCGCAGCAGGCGCAGGCGCAGCAAACGGCAAACCGGTAACAACAAACAGAAAAACGATCAAGGAGAACACACGCATGTACCGCATTCGCGATATTTCCCTCGCACCACAGGGTGAACAGAAGATTGAATGGGTTCGGCGCAACATGCCGATCCTCAACGGCATACGCGAGTCCTTTGAGCGCGACTTACCCTTTGCCGGGCTAAAGGTCGCTCTCTCGATCCATCTGGAGGCGAAGACCGCGTATCTCTGCCGCGTGTTGGCAGCGGGCGGCGCGGAGATGTATGTTACCGGCAGCAATCCGCTCTCGACGCAGGACGATGTGGTCGCGGCGCTCGCGGCGGGCGGCATCAACGTATTTGCGCTCTATGGAGCCACCAAGGAAGAATACAACGAGTGCATCGAAAGCGTACTCATGGCCGAGCCGGATATCATCGTCGACGACGGCGGCGATCTCGTGAACGCGATTCACACGAAGTTTCCGCAACTGATTGATCGTATTCTGGGCGGCTGCGAAGAGACGACGACGGGAATCGTTCGCCTTGTTGCGATGGACAAAGCAAAAGAGCTTCGTTTCCCGATGTTCGCGGTCAACAACGCGGACTGCAAGCACCTCTTTGACAACCGCTACGGCACAGGCCAAAGCGTGTTTGATAGCATCGATCACACGACAAATCTCGTCATTGCGGGCAAGACGGTCGTCGTCGCGGGCTACGGCTGGTGCGGCAAGGGCGTTGCTATGCGCGCAAAAGGTCTGGGCGCGAACGTGATCGTGACGGAGGTAGATCCGATTAAGGCGATCGAGGCCGTTATGGACGGCTTTGGCGTGATGCCGATGATCGAGGCCGCGAAGCTGGGTGATGTGTTTGTCACCGTGACGGGAGACATCAAGGTCATCGACGAAGCGGAGTTTCTCGTCATGAAGGACGGCGCGATTCTGACCAATGCGGGCCACTTTGATGTGGAAGTCAACGTTCATCGGCTTGCGGAGATCGCGGTCGATCGCAAGGAAATGCGGAAAAACATCGTCGGATTCCAGCTTGCAAACGGTCGCTGGCTCAATGTGATTGGTGAAGGCCGTCTTGTGAACCTTGCCGCGGGGGATGGGCATCCGGCGGAGATCAGGGAGAGTCGTGTGGGCCTTCAGGCGCTCTGGGCGCGCTATGTGGCGGATCACCGCGGACAGCTGGAGCCAAAGCTCTACGCCGTACCGCAGGAGATCGATCGCGAGGTCGCGATGCGAAAACTCCATGCAATCGGTATTCATATCGATCAACTCACCAACGAGCAGGAAGCGTATCTGGCGAGCTGGAACGTTTGATTCAACTCGCTCGCCGCGCGAAATTCGTGGTTTACAAGGTGTTTTGAAGCTGATAGAATAATCATTGGCGCGACATTTTCAACAAAAGCGCATCAACTCTTGGTTTCTTACGATCGGAACTGTATCCGCATCAGGCGGATTCGAAATACGCACTCTATGCGTTCAAATCATCTACAGGGGGAACCGAAATGAAGGAATACACCGCGAAAGACATTCGTAATATTGGCGTTTTCGGGCACGGCGGCGAGGGCAAGACCACGCTGACCGAGGCTATGCTGTTTAATGCCGGGCTAATCGACCGCCTGGGCAAAGTAGAAAACGGCACCACGACCACCGACTATGACCCCGAGGAGATCGCCCGCGGCATTTCCATCAACGTTGCGTTGGCTCCTCTGGAGTGGAAAAACACGAAGATTAACGTCATCGACGCACCCGGTTTCTTCGACTTTTACGGTGAAGTCACCGCGGCAATGACGCTTGCGGATAGCGCGTTGATCGTCATCAGCGCGGTCTCCGGCCCGGTAGTCGGCGCGGAGAAAGCCATGGCGATGTGCGAAAAGTCGCACAAAGCGCGCATGATCGTCATCAATCAGCTCGATCGCGAAAACGCGAACTTCGAGAAGGTTATGGGCGAGATCAACGCAAAGTTTGGCCCCAGCGTGGTTCCGATTCAACTGCCGATCATCGAAGGCGGCGTGTTCAAGGGGTATGTGGACGTCGTTCACATGACCGGTAAGCTCTTTGACGGCAAAGGCGAGAAGGAAGTTGCGATCCCCGCCGCCATGGAAAAGCAAGCCCAGTCCTACTTTGAAAAGCTCACCGAAGCCGCAGCCGAAGCGGACGAAGAGCTGATGGAGAAGTACCTCGAAACGTTCGAACTCAGCCGCGAAGAGATGCTCAAGGGCCTCTCGGTCGGCGTGCAGACCGGCGTGGTGACACCCGTGACCTGCGTCTCAGCCGCGCAGAACATCGGCGTGGCTTCGCTGCTGGATACGATCGTCAACTATTTGCCCGCTGCTGATTTGGCAAAGGCCCCGAACGCGAAGAGCGTCAAGACGGGTGCGGACGTCGTCGTCAAGCAGGAAGGTAAATTTGCGGCGCAGGTCATCAAAACCACGTTTGACCAGTTCGGCAAGTATTCGATCGTCAAGGTCTATCGTGGGACGCTGGATATCACCGTTCCGCTCTACAACGCAAACGCAGAAAAGGCGGAAAAGCCCACGGCACCCGCTATGATGCGCGGCAAGAAGACCTACCCGATGGAAAGACTGTTTGCGGGCGATATCGGCGTTGTTCCGAAGCTTCAGTACACCGCAACAGGCGACACGCTCTGCGATGCGGGCGATCCCATCGTGTTTGACGAGATCGAGTTCCCGAAACCCGCGATTTCCCTCGCGGTCACCGCAAAGAAACAGGGCGAGGACGATAAGGTCATCTCCGGCCTCAACCGCATCACGGAAGAAGACCCGACCATTCGCATCGAGAAGAATGCTGAAACGGGTGACGTGCTGATTCAGGGCCTTGGCGAAATGCACATCGAGGTTGTCTGCGGCAAGCTCAAGAACAAGAACAACGTGGAAGCGCAGCTCTCCGATCCACGCATTCCATATCGTGAAACCATT
>CAYVAO010000013.1:5769-13262 GCA_964448895.1 uncultured Christensenella sp. | reverse complement strand
GCCAAAGCAAATCAAGTCCGCCAAAGAATCAATCTGAATGCCAAATTTCTTCTCGTCTTCTGTGCGTTCGCGCGTGCGCGCAATCGAGCCGTCGAATAAGTCGCAAAAGCCGGACACCATCAGGCACACCACCGCCATAGAAGTATGCCCGTACATCGCAAGCCCTATGCCGAGCACCGCGCTGACAACGCCGAAATACGTCATAATCACCGTGTAATTATAGAACCCAACCATCTGTCTTCATCCTGTTTTCATCGATTTTTTGGCATACGAAACAGAGTTATCACGCATAATTGATTTATTTTTGGTTGTAATACGTTTTATACCAGTTCGCGAACTGTTTCAGTCCTTCTTCGATCTGTGTAGAAGGATCAAAGCCAAAGTCTCTCTGTGTCTCCTCGATATTTGCATAGGTCTTTTCCACATCCCCTGCCTGCATCGGCAGATAGTTGATCTGCGCGCGCTTTCCCAGTGCGTCTTCTATCGCGCGGATGAAGTCGATGAGCTTCACCGGGTTGTGGTTGCCGATGTTGTAGACGGCGTTCGGCGCGCCCGTCTCGTCCGGCTTCGGCGGACAAAAAAGCATTTTTTCGATGCAGGAGGTCACGTCGTCGATATAGGTGAAGTCACGCAGCATATCGCCGCCATTGTAAACATCGATTGTTTTGTTTTCCAGAATCGCTTTTGTGAACTTGTAATACGCCATATCCGGCCGTCCGAACGGCCCGTAGACCGTAAAGAAACGAAGTCCAGTTGCGGGAATGTCATAAAGATGCGAATAGGTGTAGGCAAACAGCTCGTTGCTCTTCTTCGTCGCGGCGTAGAGCGAAACGGGCTTGTCGACGCGGTCTTCCACGGAAAACGGCGTTTCCTCCCGGTTGCCGTAAACGGAAGAGCTGGAAGCATACAGGAAATGCTCCACCGGATGATGGCGCACCTGCTCCAGCACGTTAAAAAAGCCAATCACATTGCTCTCGATATAAGCGCGCGGGTTCTCAATGCTGTAGCGAACGCCAGCCTGCGCCGCCAAATGCACGACAACGTCCGGCTTTGCCTCGGCAAACAAGTGCTGGGTAAAGCCTTCGTCCGCGATATCTCCTTCCAGAAACGAAAAGTTCGAATACGGCTCCAGCTCCTTGAGTCTGGCGCGTTTGAGCGCGGGATCGTAATAATCATTTACGTTGTCCGCGCCGACTACGCGCATCCCCTGCCGGAGAAGGCGCAACGACAAGTGGTAGCCGATGAATCCGGCTGCCCCCGTCACAAGAATGATCTTTTCGCTGTGATTGGACACGTTCTATTCTCCTTTACCGTCCGATGGAATAGTATTCCACGCCACCGCGCTTCATGAGCTCCGGATCGAGGATGTTCCTGCCGTCATACACCAGAGGCACGCGCATTTTTCTGCGGAACACCTCGGGCGTCAGGCGAACAAACTCCTCCCACTCCGTGAAGATAAAGCAGCAGAACGCGCCTTCCAGCGCCTCTTCCACGCTGTTTGCCAGCGCTACGTTCGGATACTTCTTTTGAAAATTCTGCGCCGCGATCGGATCGTAACAGATCACATCCGCGCCGTGTTCCAGCAGCAAGCGAACGTTGTCGAGCGCCGGTGCTTCTCTAAGGTCGTCCGTGCCCGGCTTAAACGCGAGTCCAAGCACCGCGATCTTGACATTTTCAAACGTCATGAGCCGTTTTTTCGCCTTCTCAAAGAGGCGCGTCTTCTGCTTTGCGTTGATCTCCACCGCAGCGTCGACGGTTCTTAATTGCGCGCCGTGCTGCTGCGCCAGATAGGTCAGCGCCTTCGTATCCTTCGGGAAACAACTGCCGCCGTATCCAACGCCCGCTTTGAGAAACTTGGCTCCAATACGCGGATCATAACGCATGCCTTCGGCAACGTCGTCGATATTTGCGCCAACGAGTTCGCAAAGGTTCGCGATGTCGTTCATATACGAAATCTTAAGCGCAAGGAAGTTGTTGCAGGCGTATTTGATCATCTCCGCCGAGCGGCGGGAGACGGAGACGATTGGCAGATCAAACGGCGCGTAGATATCCAGCAGCGTCTTTCGCGCAACTTCGTCCTCTGTGCCGATGATGATGCGCGTGGCGTGCATCGTGTCGTAGACTGCGTTGCCCTGCGCTAAAAACTCCGGATTGCTCGCGACGCGAACCGTCACGTCCCGTTCCAGATTATCTTTGATGAACTGCTCCACCTTATCGTTGGTGCCGACCGGTACGGTCGACTTCACCACCACGAGGCAGTCTCGCGTTACGCTCCGCGCGATCTGGCGGCAAACCGCGGCAATATAGCGCAGATTTGCGCTGCCATCCGGCTGCTCCGGCGTGCCGACGCCGATAAAGATCGCGTCCACGTCCGAATATGCACTTTGAAAATCGCTCGTAAAAAAGAGCCTGCCCGCGGCGATGTTCTTCTTGAGCAGCTCTTCCAGGCCTTCTTCATAGATGGGCGAGATCCCTTCGCGCATACGCGCGATCTTCTCTTCATCCACATCGACGCAGGTAACCGTGTGTCCCTTTTCCGCAAAGCAAACGCCGGCAACCAAGCCGACATAACCCGTTCCGGCAACCGAAAGCTTCATTTCTTCGTTCCTCCCGTTTCTGAAAGCCGCTGACGCGGCTGAATAGACTATAGGATATCGGACGAACCGCCACCGCAAGAGTCATCCGGCCCGCAGGCAGGTGCTTTCGCTTTGCGATTTTTGGTAAAATACGCACTCATCGCATTCCAAAGGTATTGGAAGCTTTCCAACTTTAATATTACCGCCAATCCGAGATAGACCGCAACCCCGCAAACGACCTGAAGAATCAATCGCGGCAGCTCCGGTATCGGAAGCAGCGAAACCCCATAGACCGCGCCCCACATGACGATAGAAAGCAGCACGGGTGGCGTCATATCCCAAATTTGATCCCGCCAACGATAGGCAAAGAGTGTCTTCATGTAGACCATCGTCACAATCATGGAAAACACACAGGTCAGCACATAGCCCCAGGAGATCGCGATCGCCGACTCAAAGAAAAAGACCGACAGGGCAAGCGCCGAAAGCCCGAATACTTTTTTGATGATCTCCGTCTTTAGGTAGATATCGCTTCTGCCGATGGCAAGAAACGCCTGTAAATCCGTCGCCTCCATAGGATAAAACACATAGGCGATGCACATCATCTGAAGATACGGCACGGTCGGCAGCCATTTGTCGGTCAAGAGCACGCGTACAAACGGCGTCGCGATCGCGGCAAGCCCCGCCATCATCGGCACGATCATGAGTGAAGTGGAGCGGTTCGTCTTTCGCACCATCTCGCGCACACGCCCGACGTCGTCCTGATGCCGCGCATAGGCGGGAAACAGCACCGAGAGCGCAACGCTGTTGAGGTTCTCCGAGATCATACCGGCGTATTGCTTGCCCCTGCTGTAAAACGCGAGCGAATTATCGGTAAAGCGGGCGCCGATGATCAAACCGGAAATGCTGTTGTAGCCCTTGTCCAGCAAGCTCGAAAGCAGCAGTTTCCAGCCAAACGCAAAGTGCGATTTTGCTTTCTCCAGCGAAAAGACCAACGAGGGTTTCCAGCGATCCAGCAGCCAAAGGATCACCACATTGCTAAACGAACCAATGATCTGCTGCGCCACAAGCGCCCAGATGCCGTAGCCCAGATAGGCCATGCAGATACCGATTGCGCCGGAGATCAGCGTTGTAATCAACGTAGCGATGCAAAACAGCCGAAACTCTAGCTTGCGCTGAATGATCGCGCCCTGTACGGAGTTAAACGAGCCGAAGAACAACGAAAGCGCGATGATGCGCAGCGCCGGTACAAACAGAGGGTCATGATAAACCTCCGCTAAAGACGGCGCTACAAAATAAAACACGGCGTAAAAGATAGCGGCAAGCGTTAGCATAATCCAGAGCACGCTGGAAAAATCCACATTGTCCGCATCCTTACGCTGAACCAGCGACGTGACAAAGCCGCGCTTCACGATCGTATCGGCTAGATCGACGATGATCGTCATCGCGGCCAGCGTTTTGTAGTTTTGCGGGTCGAGCATGCGGGCCAGCACGACGGAGATGACGAGCTTGACAAGTTGGTTGCCGCCGCTTTCCATCGCCTTCCAGATCACGCCCGAAATGGTCTTGTTTCGAATGGTAGAATCCATAAATCCTTCTTTACTTTCTCCGGCTGCGCGCCCAATTCAAGTAACGCATAGTGAGCGCGGAGAAATATTTTTCGCCAAGCAATCGAATCTTTCGTTTGCTCGACAACTGATCGTAAAACATGCGGTAAGGAGGCCGCTTTGCCTCTTTGATCTTATGTTGATAGGTTAGAATCAAAAACTCCTGATAGTGAATCGCCTGCACAAACGCGTCGTGATATTTTCCACCGGAATACGCGTCATAGCCCTCATTGAGCGCGATGAGGTCGCGGCTGGTCTTGATGCGCGTCTCCATGGCGGAGGCATACTGCCGCGTAGACCAACTGCCGGGTACCGCAAGGCGATAGGCCATCAGCGTGTCCGCAAGATAATATGCATATCCTGTCAGCGCGCCAAGCAGCTGAAAGGGGATATCTTCCGCCTCCACATGATCGGCAAACTCCGGCAGATTCTTCAACAGTTGCGTCGGCATGACGATGGTGTTCGTCGCGTTAAAGCCGCCGCCGCCTTTGATCATATCCACGGGATCGACAATCCGATCGATCTCATAGGGTTTTACATGACCTATGACCTGATTGTTGACGTCTACCAAATCGGCGCCGCCGATGCAGAGCGTGCAGTCCGGATGCGCCTCTAAATAGTCCACCTGTTTTTGCAATTTTAGCGGATCGATCCAGTAATCGTCTCCGTCGAGAATCGCGGTGTATTTCGCGTTCACGCGCGGAATCAAGATGTGCGACTGGATGCGCCGGTCGATCGTATACTGGTTCACCGTTTGCGCG
Organism: uncultured Christensenella sp.; assembly: GCA_964448895.1. GTDB lineage: Bacteria > Bacillota > Clostridia > Christensenellales > CAG-138 > UBA7703. The sequence continues at coordinate 8,321 of CAYVAO010000013.1, read as the reverse complement.
ATCAGCGTGATTTTTTCGGGATAACGCGCGGCATAATCGCGGCAGATATCCGCCGTTCCATCCGTCGAAGCGTCGTCGTGCAGTAAGATATCAAAGGGAAAGTCGGTTTCTTGCATCAATACGCTCTCAATCGCCTGCGCGATGAACGGTGCGTGGTTATGCGTGGGTAAAATCACGGTGACCAGCGCTTGTTGCGTCTGCATCGTTTCTTCCTCCTTCGTCAGAGTCATCATCTTTCATATTCCGATCTTTTATACTTCAAACTTAATGTTTCAATATTCCCGCCCGTACGAGATGCATACGAATACGCCGCTTGAGCGGCAGCTCCAGATAACGCTTTCGATACGGCGGTTTCTTGAGCGCGGGCAAATCGTTTGTCATGCGGAGCACTTCGTATTCCTGATAGGTCGCGTTAAAGTCCACCGCGTCGTGCCAGCGATAGTTCGACTGGCGGTCAAACTCCCTCAGCGCGCGCGCAAGTCCCCTGTGGTGCGTGATCTGCGCCTCACGTCCCGCGGCGTGATACGTCTCCGTCCAGGAACCGGGAACCGCTTGTCGATAAGCACACATGGACTCGGCAAAGTAATGCGTCGTGCCGTTGGCGGCAAACCAAATCTGCAACACCGCGTCGTCCACATCCGTTTCGTCGCAAAACGAACCACGGTTTTGCGCCAAGTGCGTTGGGGCAACGATAGAAGCGGTCGCGACAAAGCCACCGCCTCCGATGATTACATCTTCCGTTGAGATATCCGTGTCCATATCATACGGCGCAACGGAACCGGTTTTGTGCTCCTCCGGGTCGACCAAGTCCGCCGCGCAGACACACAGCGTGCATTCCGGGTGCGCTTCCATATACGAAATCTGCTTCTGGAGTTTTAGAGGACTCGTCCAATAGTCGTCTCCTTCGCAGATTGCGATATATTTACCGCGCGCAAGCGGAAAGACGTAGTGTTCCAGTATCTTCGGATCTTTGGAAAAGACATTCTCTGTGCGATAGACGCAGCGAAAGAGCGCCGGATGCGCGGCTTCATACGAGCGGATGATGTCCGCCGTGCCGTCCGTCGAGGCGTCGTCATGCACGATGATTTCAAACGAAAACTCGGTCTCCTGACTCAAAAAGCTATCCAGCGCGCGCTTTACATACGGCGCGTGATTGTAGGTATCGCAAACGATGGAAATCAGCGGTTCTTTACGCTCCATGTTGTGCCCTCATCTTCCGCTTGCCGAGCGCGCAAATGCCGTCCAGCAGCCATATGTTGTGATGCAATATCGCGCGGATCTGTACGAGGTATTTACGCGGAAGATATTGATTGGTTTTCAGGCTTCTTTCCTGCATACGGAAACGCGCTTTCCATGGATAAGCCAGAACTGCCTTTTTCTCTTGATTTGTTTCAGCCGCGCGGTAGAAAAACCAGAATGTCGTCAGCGCGCCTCTGGTCTTCCTCGCTTGCAGGCGATCGATTTCCTCTTGCGTGTCCATTCCCCAGATGGTCATGTATCTGCGCAGTTGCAGCTCCTTTTTATCGTCAAACATCTGCTCCATCCGCTGAAAATCCATCACTCTAGTCATACTGCTGGAGTGCCTGCGGTAGCGGTAGAGCATCTTATCGCGATAGACGATCGTTTTCGCGTGCGTCAGCGGGTAGAGCGATTGCAGCAAGTCCTCACCATGTGGATTGTCCGCGTAGAGGGTATAGTCCGTATCGTCGTTTTGCAGCAACGGGGTTTGAATCGCCTTCATCCAGATGTTGTTGAGCCGCTCGGAAGCGATCAATTCCTGATAGATCAGACGCTTTTGCTCGCCTGTAAACTCCGTTTGATCGGGAAAAACGACCTTATTTGGTTCGATTGAGCCGTCTTCCTCAAAATAACTATAGTTATTGAAGATCACGACGTCCGCTTTCGTTCGCTCGATCGTCTCGCGCACGGTGGAAAGGCACTCCGGCTCATAGGCGTCGTCCGCGTCGAGAAACATGCAATACGCGCCCTGTGCCGCGCGGATGCCCGCGCGCCGCGCAAGAATCAAGCCCTGATTTTTTTGATGGATCACGCGAATGCGATCGGGATACTTCGCCTGATATGCATCGCAGATCGCTCCGCCGCCATCGGTTGAGCCATCATCCACCAACACGAGTTCGTAGTCCTGCTCGCTCTGCCGCAGGACGGAATCAAAGCACTCTTTTAGATATTTTTCAGAATTATAGACCGCAACGAGTATGCTAAAAAGCATGTTCCCTTCTCCTTGTTCTTTTGCGGTGTCGATCAGAACATCCTCGAAAAGCAAAATTACTTGCCTTCTTCCAACCGAAGCAGTTCGCCCAGATAGACTTCACCGCGCTCTGTCATGGTTATACTCAACCCGCTGGAACTATGCAGCGTGATTTCGCCAAACTTTACGCCCTCGGGGGTATCATATAGATCGACGCGCATATGCGCAAACCCTTCGGAGAGCTTCTCGCAGAGCGCAATCATCTCATCAAAGTGCGGCGGGCGCGAAATCGACTGCTCCGGCTCCTCGAGTATTTTTTCCACCTCCGAAGTTACGTCCACTC
>CAYVAO010000013.1:0-5759 GCA_964448895.1 uncultured Christensenella sp. | reverse complement strand
TTCTCGTAGATTTGAAAAGGCGTGAAATCCGGTAAAAACGTGTAGCTGCCATTTCTCCTGTCGTGACGGTGAATGTACACCAGCACTAGCGCCACCTTGCCGTCAAAGCAGAAAAACTTGACATCGTTCGGCGGGGTTCCGTCTTCATCCCCCAGATGTGTTTCAGCGAGCACGCGGCGCGGCACATCGCGATACGGCCACTCGCGCCCTGCTAGAGAATAGTCTTTGCGAAGCTTCTTTTTCAGCGTTTCTTTCGCGGCATTCCGGTCAAACTTGCTTTTGTCCGCGCAGAGAATCGCGCTGCCCGAATCATGCGTACACTTGAGCACAAATCGATTTGGCAGCAAGTCAAAATCGATTTGATCGGGGTTTTCCCATACCCCAAGCAGCGGAATCAGATATTGTTCCCCCGCCAGCCGGGAAACATATTCCCGCACGGCGAGCTTGTCGCAAAGCTGCGTATAGACCGGATTCTTATCGTGCAGTTTGAGCCATTGCATCTTTTCGCTGTAAAGCACGGGCGGATTCAGGTGAATCGGTCTGCCAAGCACTCCGTGATAGAGCAGACGCAGGTACCGCTCGTCATCCATCCGCGTAAAAAAGCCAAGATGCGTTAACCCGGCAAAAATCTTACATGGATTTTTCAGCACGGTTCGAATACCGTTTGTCGATAGCAGTTTCAATTAATCCCCCCGATCGATGAAACGCAGTCTATTGCCAAACGAAGACTCACGATGCCGTTTTCGTCAGCGTATCATATCTCGCGGGAACAAATCCCTCCACGCGAACACGCACAGATCGTTTTTGAAATCCTTCCATCATTGCGGCGCTCGTTGCCTCGTCGGCAATCGCGGCCCCGCCGCCCGCGCCGACAACCGGCACATAGCCGACCGTGTCCGCGCCGTAGTCACCGATGGTATAGCGAACCAGCAAGCCGCTCTGCTCGGAGGCGTTTGCTTGGCCGGAGATGAAGCAGCCTTGCCCGTATACGATCGTGGTATTGTTCCAGCGCTCGCTGCAACCGATCGTGTGGCTGCCCTGGCTCAAAACGAGACTGGCTCCGCACTCCGCAATCTTGCGGCAGACCTTTTGTTCCATCGGCGTCGGGTACGGATACCCTTCTTCTCCACCATGGTAAAGCACGATCAGGCGATCGCAGTTGGACTTGATCTCCCGAATTCGATCACTCAAGTTCACGAGATCAAGCGGATTGGCGCCCGCCTTATGCTCCGTCGCGCTCGCGCGCTCGTTTTCACAAACGGCGTAGATGCCAACGCGAACACCATGCCGCACGAAGAAAAACGGTTGATCCGCGGCGTCAATATCCTCACCCGCGCCAAAGAATGCGACTTGTTTGGCCTTCAACGCCGCGCGCGTGGCCTGAATTCCTTCCGCGCCGCAGTCCGCAATCCGCTCGGTGCAGAGGCTAACCCCCGTCGGACTGAGCGCGGCGATTCCGCTCGCGCAGGTTGCCGGCGCGTATGCATCGCAGATCGTTGCATCCGAAAGCGGCGTTTCCAGCGAAAACAGCCGCGCATCCGCGGCTTTCCAAACGGCGTTTAGACCGTTGAATAACAAGCTCTGGGTACCGGTTGAAAATGCGTCCGCGTTCGCAGCCGATGGCGCGACACCCGCGCCGATAAAGATCTCCAAGCTCATGCTTGCTCCTCCAAACCATTTCCTATTATCATCACCCGATTGATCGGGGGCTGTTCCACTATACTTCTCGATATGCACCGGAGCATTTTTCGTTATATTCTCACCGCTCGGCAATCGATTCCAAGTACTCTCTCCATTTTTCGGCGACAACCGTTTCATCCAGGCGGTTGCGAATCCCGCTCGCTTGCCGTCCGAGCCAATCGGCATACGCCTCGTCGTCCGCGAGCTTGCACATTGCTTCATACAACGCGTCCTCGTCGCCAACCGGTATCAAGAGGCCGTTTTCCCCGCTGGTGAGCAGCGAGCGGACCCCGCCGATGGGGCAATCTGTCGCGATACAGGCAAGCCCGCAAGCCATCGCCTCGATCAAAACGTTTGGCATACCCTCATAGTCCGAACTCAACACAAACATGCCGCCGTCATTGATGTCGTTGAGCAGCGTTTTGCTCTGTCCTGCCAGATCGACAGCACCCGCGATGCCGAGACTGCTTGCCGTCTTTTGCAAGCGCTCTTTTTCCGGGCCTTCGCCATAAATGACTAGCGAATAAGCATGGTGCGTTTTATAAAAGCACGCAAAGGCGCGAATCAACAGATCAAAATTCTTCTGTTCGTGCAGTCTGCCCGCGGCAACGACCGTATGCTTTCGCTCGCCTTCGTGACGCGCGGGGATACGGCTGGTATCCAGCGGATTATCGAGTACGACGCCGCGCGTACGGATGGAATGTGAAAAATACTTCGCGGCATCTTTTGTTTGAAAGATGAATCCTTTGGCAAACGGATAGACAAGGCAGCGCAAAATGCGCTTGACTTTGCTCTCCGGGTGGCGATGCGGATCGTTTCGCTCGCTGACGACGACGGGAACGCCGGTCCCCAGCAAGAACAGCACCGTCCAAACATTTACCTTTTCCGGCAGGGCGAGTACGACATCCGGCTTCTCCTGCTTCACGAGCTTACGAAGCTTTCGATACGCCTTTGGAATCTTTTTTGCGGGCAGTGTGGAATCAAAGGTCAGATAGATCTGTTCGACCGACTCCGGCAGATCGTAAAACGAAGGCACGCCGCACTCGGTGACGAGTTTGCACTCAATGCCGTCCCGCGCAAAGCAGGTCAATAGCTGCGCAATCACGCGCTCGCAGCCACCACCGCTCATCTTGTGCGTTACGATCATGAGTTTTTTCATCGTGCATGTCCCTTTCTATTCAGAATCATGGAATTCTGATAACGTGCAACCTACACCCAAGTGGGAAATCAGGTTATGAATCAGTATCTGTGCTTCGCTGCCGCGGATTGGTAAATCTGCATCAGCGTCTGCGCATTTTGCGAAACGTCGTATCCTTTTTCCTCTGCGTGGAGTATCGCAACGGCGGACATGATCGCGCGATCCGCTTTTCGCGACATGCTCTGTTCCATCGCGAGGGCGAATTCTTCCGCGCGCTCGATGGAAGTAAAAGCGACCAGCTCCGTCAATGCTGCTTCGCGCGTGACGCGATCGGACGCCACGCAAGAAAGTCCTGCGCACTGCGCCTCGACCAACGTCAACGGCAAGCCTTCGTGCAGCGAAGGCAGAACGAATGCGTCCGCCGCGGAGAGCAGCGCGGGGATATCGTCCCGCAAGCCTAAAAAGGAAACCTGTTTGCTGATCTTCAGCGTCTCCGCGCGCGCCTCGCAGGAGGCTCTGCGTTCGCCATCGCCCGCAAGCAACAGTCTCACGTTCTCTTTTTGCGTTAGCAAACGTTGAAACGCTTCCAACAAAAACGCCTGGTTCTTCTGCTCGTTGAACGCGCCCACATGCAAAAAAACAAATGTTTCCGCCTCGATTCCGAGGCTTTCGCGCAACCGATCCCGCTCTTGTGCGGAGAAACGGAACCGCGCGGTATCGATCGCGTTATTTAAAACAGTGTACTCGCGTTTGGGATAGAGCCATTCTCCCGCGGCATCCGAACAAGCCATATTGTCTGTGCTCGTCCGGTAAAACACACCGCGCAGGAGCTTATCCGTCGTCTTCATCGTGCAGGTGGTATTGTGCGAGTGCGGCATGCGCACGCCGGCTCCGCCGCGCTTTGCCGCGATCATCTCAGCAGCCAGCGTCGCGCTGTTTCCATGAGCGTGTAAGATCTCAATCTCGCGCTCTCGTACCAGTGCCGTCAGCTTCCGTATATATGAAAGCGTGTGACGGTTCCTTCCACCGAGCACGAATACTTGTCCGCCCGTCTGCTCCACCAGCGCGCGCGCTTCGTTTCCGGGTTCATTGGGGCAAACTAGGTCGCAGCGCACCCGCGCGGGATCCAACCGCGAAATGTAATTCATCACGCAGTTTGCGATGCCGTTTTTTCCGTATCGAACGGTCAAAACCATCATGACCCGAACGGGATTTATCACATGATCACTCACTTTCCCAACGCGCGCAGATCGCTTTTCATCTGCCCGGTCTTGCGGTATTCGTAGATCTTTGCGTCCACCAAAAAGCGGTACCAATAACTCTCAAAATAGTGGTAGAGATACCCCTCTTTTCCGTCCAGAAACCCCAGACGGAAATAGTAGTTGTAGATAAACCAAAGCCAAGCGCGCAGGAACATCGGCGCACGATAATAGACCGTAAATTTCTTTTTACGGTGCTGCATCAGCTGCGGGTCGGTGTTCGCGTCAAAACTTGCGCCTTGCTCAAAGGCGACATAGTCCTGCAACTCACGAATCGCGTACCAGTTGTAGCGGCTGATATAGCTCGTTAAGTCCTTAAAATCATAGTGCAGATAGCGCTCTTTGATCGCGACGGTGCGCCCTTCATGCAAAATTGTGTGCGCGTCGCGCTTGCGATCCTCGATTCTGCCCTTGCCTGTTTTAAAGAGCATGATCTTTCGTTTTTTACTTCCGCCGTGTTTCATTTGGCGGCCGAGAAAGAACAAATCGCTCTCCATGACGATGCAGTTCACGTCGTCCTCCGCGTGATCGCGCAAGAGCTTCTCGCAGTGCTCGCAGACTTCGGGCGTGAATCGCTCGTCTGCATCCAGTCGCAGTGTCCAGCGCGTGGTGATATTCGCGTTATCCACACCCCAGTTATACTGCGCAGCATAATAGGTAAACGGGTGCTCGATGACTTCCGCGCCGAGCTCTGTGGCAATCTCCCGTGTGCGATCGGTACTCCCGCTGTCCAATACGATGACGCGACTGCAAAACCCGGATACGGACCGGAGGCACGCTTCGAGATTCTTTTCCTCGTTGAGGGTGAGGACAATCGCCGTTACATCCGCCATCTGGCGCAATTCCTTTCGGGAAACAGGGTACACTTTCCCCTATACTCTACTCTATGATACCACCGTAGTTTACCATTTGACGTGGGGTCTGTCAAACGCTCGCGGCCATGGAGCCGCAAGCTGCCGGTACGAAACAAAACCCGTTTTCACCGTCGTTTACGTTGTCAAAAATGCCGCGTTGTGCTAGACTAGCGCTCATGAAACAGTTTACCTATGAGAGACTCATGCAAGACGAGCTGGCCAACATCGACGTGTTGGAAGCCTCGCTTATGCCAAATGTGCAGACGCTCGCGGAGAATGAATACGGCGTTCTTTTGATGTACGACGATCTGTATTTTCTCGCTTGCAAGCCGGAGCATGCGGAAGTGTTCTTCCCGCTGATCGGGGAAGGTCTTGCCGAATCCAAAGCACGGCTCGTCGTTTTGCGCGGCGCCAAATCTCGCGCGCTTCTGGAGCGGCAACTCGGATTTCGAACGCAGATGGAGTGTTATAACGCGGTGTATCTCTCGAAGAAGCCGGTTCAATATACTTTGCCGGAGGGCGCGGAGATTCGTAAGCTCGATCAATCGTTTGCCGGTTTTATCCACGCAAACTATCATATGGTGGACGACATCGGATACATCCGTGATCGAATCGAGGCAGATATGTTCGGCGTATTTCTGCGCGGAGAAATCGCAGGCTTTGTCGGCACGCATGAGGAGCGCTCGATGGGGCTTCTTGAGATCCTGCCGGAGTATCGCAGGTTGGGGCTTGCCTACGCGCTCGAAGCGCATTTGATCAACCACCTGCTCTCTCAGGGACGCGTTCCGTTTTGTCAAGTTGCCATCGTGAACGACGCCTCGATCCGCC
>CAYVAO010000012.1:7464-13358 GCA_964448895.1 uncultured Christensenella sp. | reverse complement strand
TTAATTCTTGCCGGAAGAAAGACGACTCGCGCTGCATGACGCTGTGTTTCGTCCGAAAATCCGGCAAATGATTCCAGCAGGGTTATATGAGTATGTCATCGCAAGAACCGCATGGTTTGATCAATTAGTGCTTCAGCATTTGGCGCTCCATACGCCGCAAATCGTGATACTGGGCGCCGGATTTGACAGCCGCGCAGTTCGATTCTCATCCTCTTTGGGCAACAGTACTGTGTTCGAGCTTGATCAAACAGCCACACTGGATGCAAAGCAGAAAATTTATCAGCAGAGTCAAATTGTTCTCTCTGATCACGTACACTTCGTACCAACGAATTTTGAAAACGATTCGTGGTATGCAGGCTTAATCAAGGCCGGTTTTGATCCCAAGCGGAACTCACTGTTTATATGGGAGGGTGTTACCTTCTATCTCACACCACGGGCAGTTAGTCAAACATTATCGAAGTTGGCATATTTAATGAATCATCACAGTGCCCTCAGTTTCGACTATCAACACACCGATGCGCAGCACGCGCTTTGCGAGACCGGGCTAGAGAACGAAGAAATCCAGTTTGGCCTTGATGAATGCACGAGCGATTCCTATCTCCAGACATTTGGTTTGTCGCTCGAAAAAGATTTGGATGCGGAGGCACTCGAAAAACGATTTTTAACGATGTCTTCCGGTCAACGTTTCGGCACGATCAATCCGATGATGCATATAGCCCTTGTAACGAGAAAAGCGCGACGCTGATCAACCAATCCTTCACAAAAATGTTGCCTTGAGCGCGTGGTTTTTCGCGATATATTCCGATATACTCATCCTATGCAAAATACAAAATCGGCTCAACAGAAACCGCCCGCAACACGCGGACAGAAGATCGCCGCCATCGCCTCGATTGCGGTGTTTATTCTTGTGCTCGTGCTGTTGACGGTTTTCGTCGGCGGCCCGATCGTGAAAACGCTCGGTGATCCCGCCACGTTTCGCGCCTGGGTAGACGCGCGCGGCGTCTGGGGAAGAGTGCTGTTCGTCGGCCTGATCGTGCTACAGATCGTCGTCGCATTCATTCCTGGCGAACCGTTTGAGCTCGCCGCAGGTTACGCCTTTGGTACGCTTTGGGGAACGCTCCTCGTCTGGATCGGGGCCATCATCGGCACGACGGTCGTGTTCCTCTTTGTGCGAAAGATCGGCGTCAAAGCGGTCGAGGTGTTTTTTCCGCGCGAAAAGATCAACTCGATGAAGTACATGCGGGATGAGAAAAAGCTAAACGCAGCCGCGTTCATTTTGTTCTTAATCCCCGGAACGCCAAAAGACCTGCTGACCTATTTGGCCGGATTGACCAAGATTCGCCTGCTGCCGTGGATTCTGCTCACGAGCGTCGCGCGCATTCCGTCCATCGTTACCAGCACCATCAGCGGCAATGCGCTCGGTGTAGAGCGATACGGTCTCGCGATCATCCTATATGCAGCAACCGCCATCGTCTCCGGAGTCGGTCTTCTGCTCTATCAGCGCATACAACGGCAACACGCCTTGCATGAGGCCGCGCTGCAGCTTGCATCGCAACCGATTTTGGAATATCCCGAGACGCAGGACGATTCTTTTCATACAGTCGAGAATCGCGCGCCGGAAGACTTGGATTCTTTTTCGAAGTAGCGCATATTCTATCAGCGACTATCGCCTGCCAGCGCAGGCGTTTTTTGTCTGCTTTTGTCGCGATTATTACATGGTGAAGCTCTCAACTGAATTCACTAAATCTTTTCGTTGTATATAGACGATAACTTTCACCGTCTGATCGGCTGTCCGCCTCGGCTCAATAGACCCGTTCTCCCATGTCAATTTTGCAATTATGACCCAATTGGCATGCAGCGGTTCACGCCGCATGGTAAAATACGTTTGTATAGATATTCTTCGCTTTTTGGTGTATATTCATGATTCTATCCACATCATCCACATAGTTATCCACATATTTTGTCGTTGGTTTCCGCGTTTTTCTATGGTTTTCCACACGAATCACCTTGAATATCGACCGCTCACTGTGGAGAAAAATTGTAAGAATGAGCATCGCCGCACTCATTCGCTATGCAAATATGGCTACAATATGACTCGATCATTTTGCAGGTTTCCGGATCAAAACAACGTTGTAACATCGGTTTTTTACTTAATTTTGCGCGCCATTTGATCCGTATTTTATCTATTTTCCCCCACTCTGATCTTGATTTTACATGTGCCTTCCAACGGTTTTTGTGGCGATGTTACATAATGGGCCGAAAATAGTACGCGCACAAAAAAGCATGCGTCTCATCGCATGCTTATAGGAAGAAATTTCAGTTGTTTGATAGACTCAATGTGTGATCGCACTACGCTCAAGCCGGCTCATCCGGTTTTGCCGACGAATCCTCAATCGAAAGATACGGAACCGCATTGAGCGAAAGCGCGTCCAACTGCCCGCGCATGAGTTTTCCATATGCCGCGCTGCCAACCATCGCCGCGTTGTCGGTGCAATATTGAAATTCCGGGCAATAAAACGCGATGCCTGCCGCGGCTGCCCGCTTCTCCATCGCCTCTCGCAGCGCGCGGTTTGCCGAGACGCCGCCCGCGAGCGCGAGCTTGGTTCCCGCTTCGCCCGCCTGCGCTTTTGCCGCGCGAACGGATTTCTCCGCGAGGATATCCACCACCGTCTTTTGAAAAGAGGCAGCGAGGTCCGCGCGGTCGATTGTTTCCCCCGCCTGTTCGGCGTTGTGGAGGCGATTGACCACCGCGGTCTTGATGCCGGAAAAGCTGAAATCGAACCCTTCTCCTTCGTTAAACGCGGAGTGGAAACGATAGCGGGTTGGATCGCCTTCCCGCGCGAGCTTTTCGAGGTTCGGCCCGCCGGGGTAGCTCAGCCCCAGCACACGCGCCACCTTATCAAACGCCTCGCCCGCCGCGTCGTCCCGCGTGCACCCGATGAGGCGATAGCGGTCGTAATCCTCCACCGCGATGATGTGGCTGTGTCCGCCGGAGGCCACGAGGCAGGTAAACGGCGGCTCCAATTCCGGATAGCTTAAGTAGTTTGCCGCGATATGCGAAGCGATATGATGCACACCCAAAAACGGTAACCCAGCCGCATAGGCAAGGCCCTTTGCATAGCTTAGCCCAACGAGCAGCGCGCCAACGAGCCCCGGCCCGTTTGTTACGGCGACGGCGTCCAGCTCCGCCAGCGAAAGATCTGCCTCCTCCAGCGCGAGGCGCACCACGGAACCAATCTTTTGCACATGGCTGCGGGAGGCAATCTCCGGCACCACGCCGCCAAACGGCACGTGCAGCGGAATTTGCGTATGCACCGCGTTACTCAAAACGCGTCGCCCGTTTTCTACCACGGCGGCGGCGGTTTCATCGCAGGAGGTTTCAATTGCGAGGATGCGCACGCGCGGCTTTTGCCGAATCTGCTCCAGCTTTTCCGCGACTGCGCGTTCATAATGTGTCATGGCTGATATCCTGTTTTTACCGAATAGACTGATTGCGATTGAAAAAATATCAATATTCCAATCATAGCGCAACCGAATCCAAAACGCGTTAATCGTCCAAAAATCCGGTGTCGTCGTGTACGTTGGCTTTCTTTTTCGCGGGCCTTGCTTCTTGCGGCGGGCGTTGCTTTGCCTGTTTTTGCGGCACTGCTGCCGGTTCACGGGCCGGGCGGGTTTCGCGCTGGGCCGGCTGCGCGGCTTTTTCCTGCTGCTCCTGCGCGGCCGCCGCTTCTGCAGCGGCGCGCTTCTTGGCGCGCTTTTCTTCGCGGAGTCGTGCTTGTTCCTCTTCCTGTGCCGCGGCTTCCGCTTCCGCCTGCTTTTTCGCTTTATGCGCGGCAATCCGCGCGCGCTTTTCCGCCTGGCGCTTTTCTTCCGCTAACTGGTTTCTCGCGTCGTCCCGCGCTTTCTTGCGCGCGGCTACCGCGTTATCCCGCGCCTTTTTGCGCGCGAGCGCTACCGCCTTGCGGCGCTTGTATCCATCCGAAGCCAGCACAAGCCCGATGATACTCACCGCGATCAAAGCAACGACTACGATGCCGGCATAGAGCCCGATACGCGCGACAATGTCCGCGAAAATTTGCTCCGGCAGCATGTTGATCATGCGGCTCTGCGTTCCGTCAAAGAGCCAAAGTTCGTTCCAGAAGAGCATTTCGTTGAAAAAAGTACAGAAGTTGGAAAAATCCAGCGCGGCCCATGTTCCAAGAAAACCAAAGATCAATAAAAAGACAAATGAGCCGGAGAGGTACCCCTGCGCCAGATACTGCGGCGCTTTTCGAAAATTGATCACCGCCGCAAAGATGAACAGAATCAGCATGACCAATACACTGACATCCCGGTAGGAAGCGATGGTTGTATAGAGCTTTTGCACATCCGCCATATGCTCCACTTCCTGCGGATAATCAAACATTTGCTTCTGCTCGCCGTTGATGGTGACGGTCACGTTGATATCCGAAGCGTCGCCTTCCATATAATCGACCAGGCGATTGAAAGAGGTGACGAGGTCGCTGTTGCTAATGCCCATCTTGGAGCTGATGGCAAGCTTGGTGAATTCGTTGTTTACAAATGTTTCGTCGTTGATCACAAGCCCGATCGAGGTAAACACCACGATAAAAATCAATAACAAGGAAGCAAGCGTCGCCATTCCGACCGAAATGAGCTTTCTCATGGAATACACTCTCCTAAAAGAAATTGTTCTAATATAAACACTCGAAGTCAACGCTTTCGCGTTCCTTCATCCTATTACACGCCAGTTATGTGCAGCGACATTATAGCATAAGCCGCACTCTTTTGCGAAAAAACAGCATGGTTTCGCAGAATTGACGCAGTTACGGCATAATAATACGATATCTCAAGATTTTATCACAACAGTCATGTGGTTAGTCAACACTCTATCCCCCTGGTTTTGTTTTGCCAATCACGAACGCGGTGAAATGCTTGCCAGTTGCGAAAAACCACGATAAAATGAAAACAATGGCAGTTATTGATCGGACTTCTCATATTCGCCAGATTGTAGCAATCACAAGCGACTAGAATTTGCGCAACATGCGCGGAAGCGAGGCAACGCATGAGTTATCGAATTTTCACCGATGCAACCAGCGATCTGCCGGCAGCCTTTGCCGAGCAGCTTCACGTAACCGTACTGCCGATGGGATTCACCATGGAGGAAAAGGAGTATTTCTATATTCCCGGACGTTCGGATATGCCTATCGAAACGTTTTTTACGAAGATGCGCGCGGGCGTTGGCGTCACCACGGCGCAGGTCAATACATTCGCTTTTATCGAAGCGTTTGAGCCCGTGCTCCAAAGCGGAGACGATATCCTCTATATCGGCTTTTCCTCCAAGCTCTCCGGCACGGTGCAGAGCGCGAACAGCGCGGCGGAAGAGCTCAAAGCCAAGTATCCCGAGCGCAAGGTTATCGTGATCGACTCCTGCTCCGCGTCCCTCGGCGAAGGCCTTCTGGTTTACTACGCCGCAAGAAAGCAAAGTTTGGGTCTCGACGAGCTTGCAGCATGGGTGGAGGAAAACAAGCTCCGCTTTGTCCATTGGTTCACGGTGGACGATCTTGTCTATCTCAAGCGGGGCGGGCGCATCAGCGGAGCCACCGCCGCCATCGCGACCATCCTCAACATCAAGCCCGTCATGCACGTGGATAACGAAGGCTATCTCGTCGCGGTAGAAAAGGTGCAAGGCAGAAAGAAATCCCTGCGTGCGCTCTTTGAGCACATGGAGAAAACCGTGGACACAAGCGCCACGGACACCGTATTCATCGGTCACTGCGACGCGAAGGCGGACGCGGACTACGTGGCAACGCTCGTGCACGAAAAATATCCCGACATGTTGATTCACGTGGATGATATCGGCACGAGCATCGGCCCGCACTCCGGGCCCGGCACCC
>CAYVAO010000012.1:0-7454 GCA_964448895.1 uncultured Christensenella sp. | reverse complement strand
CACCATCGCGCTCTTCTTTGTCGGAAACGAGCGATAACAGCCGGTATATCCGGTCCTTGACCAAACATAATAACGGCACCATCTTTGGGCGGGTCACCCCGCCTTTTTCTGTTTCTGATCCCATCAACTAAATTTTTCATAAACTTTCGTTCCTCGCGAACCGCGCGCGCTTGTAATGCGTCCGCGTTCCGATTAGAATAAAAACACACAAACCCGCTCACGCGCGCGATCTGACCGGATTGCGTGCAAACGCGGAATTTTTTCGGAGGACGCATGGAACCCATCTATATTACGGGCCACCGCAATCCGGACACAGACTCTATCGTGGCTGCTATCTCTTACGCGATGCTGAAAAACGCGCTGGGCGAGCGCGCCTATGTCGCCGCCCGCATCGGTGAACTCAGCGACCAAACCGAGATGCTGCTGCATAAGTTTGACTTTCCCGCGCCGATGCTGCTGCATACCGTACGCACACAGGTATCGGATCTGGACTACGACACGCCGCCGATCCTGTCCGCCGCGGTCAGCGTCTATCACGCCTGGCAAACCATCGTAACCGATACGGCGGGCGTACCCACCCTTCCGGTAACGGACGAGGACGGCAAACTCTACGGCATGCTTACGCCGGAAGAGATCGCGGCCTACGACATGCGCTTTATCAAAAGCAGCCGGATCGAGGGCATTCCGCTTTTCAACTTACTCGCAAGTCTAGACGGCAGACTCATCCGCGCCAACGCGGAGCAGACCACGCTCTCCGGCACGCTGGTCATCACGTTACCGACGCACGCGGGATTGCCGGAGATCGACGAGGACAGCGTGGTGCTCTGCGGCAACCAGCCGGAAGTCATTCGCCACGCGATCGCGCAACACGCGGCCGCAATCATCGTTTGCGAAAGCGAAGTTCCGGAAGAGCTGGTTTCGGAAGATGAGGGCAGCCTGATCATCTCCACGCCGTTTGACGCTTATACCGCATCCCGGTTGGTCATACTCGCCGTACCCGTTTCACGCATCTGTCGCAGAGAAAATCTCGTCGCGTTTCATCTGACGGATTATCTGGACGACGTGCGGGAAGCGACGCTGAAATCCCGCTTTCGCAGTTATCCCATTCTCGACGAAAACGATCGCGTGGTCGGCACGCTCGCGCGCTTTCACCTGCTGCGCCCCAAGAGAAAGCGCGTGGTTTTGGTGGATCACAACGAGTTGCATCAATCGATCGCCGGTCTGGAGCAGGCGGAGATACTCGAAATCATCGACCACCACCGCCTCGCGGAGGTGGAGACGGACGCGCCCGTCTACGTGCGCAACGAGCCGGTCGGCAGTACCTGCACCATCATTACGAGCATGTTTTTCGAGCGCGGCGTTATGCCAAGCAAAAAACTCGCGGGTCTGCTCGCCGCGGCCATCGTGACCGACACCATCGTGTTTAAGTCCCCGACCAGCACGGCTGTGGATCGCGCGATGGCGGAGCGCACGGCAAAGATCGCCGGTCTTTCGCTGGAAAAACTCGGGCAGGAGATTTTCTCCGTCTCGCCGACGGACAACGACGATCTGGATACGCTGTATTTTACGGACTACAAACAATTCCAAATCGCGGGGCATTCCATCGGTATTTCGCAGATTACCTCGCTGGATACCGACGCTCTCGCGGAAAAGAAGCAGGACTTCGTCGCCCTCATGGAGCGCGAAACCACGCAACACGGCTACGATATGATGCTGCTGATGCTCACCGACGTACTCAAGGAAGGCACGCTGCTCATCGCGGTCGGCGATTTGGACTCGGTCGAGCATGCGTTTAACGTCTCCTTCCGCGATCACGCCGTGTTTTTGCCGGGCGTGATCTCCCGTAAAAAACAGATCGTACCCGCGCTGTCGCTCCTCTGGGGCTAAGCGCGATTCTCGCCGGACCGGGGAATTTTCCTCATTTCCGCGGTTTGGCCCACTCGCATGTTAGGAGGAAACCAATATGCAATTCACCATCGACGGTATCACAACCGACGTTCAGCCGGGCGAGAGCCTGCTCACTGTTGTGCGCCGCCTCGGCCTCGACAGCGCGGATTTAAGAACGCGTCCGCTCGCAGCAAACATTGCGGGCGAAACGTTTACGCTCAACTATGTTCCGCTGCGCGAGGAGCAAGGAGGCGCGAATCAGCGCGTCACCCTCCGCCGCGCAATTCAGGCGGCAAACGGCGTGATTTCGCTGCTTCGCTATGACAGCGCGCGCGGAAACCGCGTCTACGAGCGCACGATGCTGTTCGTGTTTTTGCTCGCGATGCGTGAGCTTTACCCGAAGACGCAGGTTCGCATCAACTACGCTGTCGGCGCGGGGCTCTTTGCCAGCGTTGGCGACCATATGCGCTTAAGTCAGCAGGATGTAGACCGCATTAAAAAAGCGATGCGCGAGATCGTTGCCGCAGACTTGACGCTGGAACGGAAACGTCTGGACATTGAAGACGCGATCGAGTTTTTCTCTGCGGATGGGCAGCAGGACAAAGTGCGTCTGCTCAAGTACCGCCAGTTTTCGTTTTTTGACGTTTACCGTCAGGACGACTATGTCGACTATTTTTATGGAGAGATGGCGCCAAGCACCGGCTATGCCTCCGTGTTTGATTTGCAGGCGCAAAGAGGCGGTCTGCTGCTGCTCCGTCCTTCGGCGCAAGACCCGAATAAGCCCGCGAAACACGTCTCACTTCCGCGGCTTGCCAGCGTGTTTTCCGAAAGTGAAGAGTGGGGCAGCCTCATGCACTGCGGCGTGGTTGCGGACCTTAACGACATGGTGCTCAGCGGCGAGGTGCGCACGCTGATTCGCGTCAACGAAGCGCTGCACGAAAAGCGCTTTGCCCAACTGGCGGACGAAATCATCGAACGCGGCGCGCGGGCGGTTCTCATCGCGGGGCCTTCCAGCAGCGGCAAGACGACGAGCGCAAACCGGCTCTGCACCCAGCTTCGCGTACACGGCAAAACACCGATTTTAGTCTCGCTGGATAACTATTATCTCAACCGGGAAGCGCTCAAGCCCGGCCCGGACGGAACCATCGATCTGGAAGACATCGCGACGCTAGACATCCCGCAGTTTCAGGATGACCTCACGCGGCTTCTGCGCGGAGAAGAAGTCGAGCTGCCGCTTTTCGACTTTGTTACCCAGCACCGTTGCGAGAAAGGCATCAAACTGCGCGTAGACGAAAACACCCCGCTTGTGATCGAGGGCCTGCACGGTCTGAATCCAAGCCTGCTGCCGGACGCGATCGACAAAAAACTGATTTTCCGGCTCTATGTCTCCGCGCTGACCACCCTAAACCTCGACGACCACAACCGCGTACCAACCACCTATTTACGACTGCTTCGCCGCATGGTGCGCGATCATGAAACGCGCGGCGCCTCCGTGGAGCGCACGCTTTCCATGTGGGACAGCGTTCGCGCGGGCGAAGAAAAATGGATCTTCCCCTTTCAGGAGGATGCGGACGCAATCTTCAACACCACGCTGATCTACGAACCCGCCGTACTGAAAAAACACATCTTCCCACTGCTGGAAGCGGTACCGCCGGAGAGTATCTATTATGACGAGGCGCGCTCGATCGTAAAATTTCTCAATTATTTCGTCGAGGCGGATGTGGAGGACGAAATTCCGCCAACGTCGATCCTGCGCGAATTCATCGGCGGCAACACGTTTTACCGTTGATTCCGCACGTTGCGGCTCGCATCGCGCATTCGCCTGTTCACCAATTTTGTTTCTATGCGAAGAAGCAGGTATTAAAGAAACGAGCAGAAGCGTAAGAATTTTCAAGAACATATATACAATATTCACAGAAAATCGACGAATTCGTTACAATCTAGTTAAGAAAGAGAAAACGATTTCATACGCTTGTTGACTTTAGCTTGTTACATTCGTATGATGGTATCAGTCCATGAAACTCCCGTTTCATCCGAACTCGACGCTCCGACTAATTAGGAGGAAAAACAAATGAAGAAAAACATGATTCTCAAAGTGGCGGCCGTGATCACCATGCTCACGCTCGCCCTGGTCATCACCGTCGTACCCGGTACGGCGCTGGCCGCCATCACCGGCGTAACAATTACTCCGGGTGTCGGTCAGAGCTACACCATTCCTGTCGGCGGAACGGTTGATTTGACCGCTACCCTTTCCGGTACGCCGGATACGCTTCCCGTGGCATACACGTGGGCGGCTCCGACCGGCGGATCAAACATTTCATTCTCCGCGACAGACGCTGCCACCACAACCGTAACCGGCGTAACACCCGGTACAACGGCAACGGTTCAGGTAACGGCGAACGAAACCGGTGTCGGCTCCTTTAACAGCACCGCAATCACCATCACCGTGACCGCGATGACCATCAGCGACACCGCAATCACGCTGGACGGCGGCTCTTCCAAGACGCTCACCGTCGGAAACGTTGCCTCGGGCAGCACCACGAACTGGACATCCTCTCGCGACGCGGTTGCAACGGTCAACTCTTCCGGTCTCGTTCAGGCAGTCGGCGCGGGCACCGCGACCATCACCGCCACGCACGGATCCCAGAGCAAGACCTGCACGGTAACGGTCACCCCGATCATCACCATCAATCCCACCTCTCAGAACATCACCGCGGCGAATACTCCCGGGTCGATTCAACTGACGGTTCAGTATGGCGGCGATCTGATCGGCACCGCATCCACGATCTCCTGGGGTAACAGCAACTCGACCGCGGGTTCGTTAACCGTAGCGCCCACATCGTTTACCACGAGCGGTACTTCGCTGGTTGCGACGGCGACGTTCCTCTCCAACTCCACGGGTGTGAACGCCTCCACTACCATCACGGCAACGATCGCCGGTTCCGGTACGTATACCGCATCCAAGACCTCTACCGTCAACGTCCGCACCGCGCGTTACCTGACAATTGAAGGTGACACCGCATTGAACAAGTCGGATCGTTACGGCGATTATACGGTCACGCTGCACGAAGCCAATGGTGACGTTGTCAACGATGACACCAGCACGGTACACTGGAGCTGGTCTTCCTCCTATCTGTCTCTCTCCAGCGCGTCTTTGAACGATAGCCGCGCGGTCATGACGGATGGCGTAGGCAAGATTCAACTTTACGCCCGCTACAACACCTCCTCGAGCGGTACGCGCGTCTACGCCTGGATCAACAGCGATTCCGGCAACAAGGTATATTCCACGGTTGTAATCACCGGCCTGAGCTCGCTTCCGCAGACAGGTCAGGATATGACTCTGGTCTATGTCCTGGGCGGTACAGCCGCGGCACTCCTCGCCGCAGCGGGGGTATGGTATGGCATCCGTAAGAAACGCACCGTCGCATAAGCGGGGAGCTAAGAGCGGACTGCCTTCCATTCGTGATGAACATCACGACGCCAAACAGAAAAACCACCGTGAGTTACGCGCCATTCGTGCGCTGGGATTAACCGCGATTACGCTCGGCTTAGTCGCCTTGGTATTGCTTGGTTTCAAGTTGTTTGAAGGTCAGGCGGCGGCGAACAACGCCAACACCCTGCTGGAAGCATATAAGGCCAAAGCAACCGTTTTGCCAACGCTCAGCCCGTCTGCGGAAGCAACAGAAACGTTGAGTCCGACCGACGAGCCGGTAGGCACACCGGAACCAACCGATGAAAACTATGAGCAGACCAGTGCGGATGCAGATGCATCCGCGGCTGCCGACGCAAACCAGCATGTTGCCGACGACGGCTCGGTGACCAGCTCTTCCGAATCGGGAGAGTATGTTCAGCCGGACGCGCCGGAAGTGATCTCCGATCTGGATAAGACCATTCAGAAGATCATCAACGCCACCGGAGACGACGGCATGATCGGCATTCTGGAAATTCCTGAAATCAATCAGGAGTTGCCCATCATCGGCAAATGGTCTTATAAGCTCCTCAAGATCTCGGTCTGCCGCTATAAAGGGCCTGATCCGAATGAAAAGGGAAACCTCGTCATCATCGGGCTCAACTATAAAAGCGGCGCGCACTGTGGCGCTCTGAGCGCGCTTTCGGTGGGCAGCGAAGTGTTCCTGACCAACGCGAAGACCGGTCAGCGCGTACGATATGTGGTGTATCAGATCAAATCAATTGCACCGGATGCGTTCAGCGCGTTAAATTCCTATCACGGAACGGCAGGGTTGACGCTCATGACCTGCAAGAACAATGGAACGAACCGTTTGCTCGTTCGTTGCGAACAGAAGGAAGCGGATCCGACTCCAACCCCGACAATCACACCGTTGAAAACGCCCTAAGTGTACAATCGTACCCGCCGGAACAACTCCCGGCGGGTACTCTTTTTATTACGAAAGAGGACGAAAGCAAGCTGCCTTCGTCCTCTTTGTGTATCTGGCTTGGTTTAGAACCCTTTGAGCAAATTACCTGCAAACAGCAAGCCGTAGCCAACAAAAAACGCCATGCCCCCGTAGTTCGCCGGAATCAACCGCACAAGAGGAAACGCCACGATCATACCTAACACAAAAATGACCAGCGACGACCAGAACGTAAACTTCTTTGGCGGATTCAGTCTCATAACGAATTTCCCTCCTAAAATCTGATTGAATAACCGAACTGCACTTTTTTTGTCGCTCGAGTTCACAACATTCTTTCACCGCAAGTATAGCAAATCTTTTCTAGCTCGTACAGTTAAATCCCTTCTGGTAAAATCCATTTTAAATGCAACGCCATTGTCTTTCACAACTAAAGAGTGCTGATATCCTTTATAGGATCTCCCACAGAACGGAAAAGCGGGAGGCGTTTTACTCGCTCCCGCTTTGGTCTCACATGGTTTGACCGATCTTTGTTCTGTTGCGTTCTATTACAGCCCTTTGATGAACAGGCCGAGAACCAGCAGCAAGTAGCTCAGACCGACCAAGATGAATCCGATTGCCGCGAGGCTGGGCACGACGCCAATTGCGAGCAGCATGCCAATGACAAACGCAAAGATCGAAATCCATACTGTTACCTTTTTCGGCGGGTTAATCTTCATAATATTACCTCCAACTCCATTTTTTATTACGCTTCTAAAATATCATATACACGCCGGAGTCGTTTCGGGCTCCGGCAAGGAAGCGCCGGATGTATTACATAAAACCTAGCTTCTTAGCCTGCTCTAAATACTTGGGTAAATCTTCGAGTGAGATCGCGACATCGTGCTTTTTGGCAAAGGACATGAATTCCATCATGCTGACTTTTCCATCGGATAGGATTGCAGCGACTTCAGCCTGCAAATCTTTATCTGTTTCATACTGTTTGACGAGTTGTTCTACAGTTGCCATCGTAGTCACCTCCACGCCTAATTTCTTTGAGTATAGCAAGACTTGCGATAGTTGTATAGATGTTTTCACAGAATATTACGCGATTATGCCCCTATCAATCAGATTTTACACGATCCTTGTCGTCTTAGATCTGTTTGTTGTCGTTTTTCGCTTTGATTGACGTTTGTAAAAACGATATCCGCTTTACGC
>CAYVAO010000011.1:13253-13513 GCA_964448895.1 uncultured Christensenella sp. | reverse complement strand
TGCGCCATGCGGCCTGTCAATTCTGCGCCAAACATCTTCATCTGCGGCATCAATGCTGACCGATACCCAATCCGCTTTCATTAAATCTTCCTTGACATCGTCCATCCAAAGAAGAGATGCATTGGTGATGACTGCAATTCTTACCTTGAATGGCTTGAGCAGATCGATTTCCGCTCCCAAATTGATGTCAAGGGTCGGCTCCCCATCAGGGACAAAAGAAAAGTAATCGGCAGTCCTGTTTTCCGCTTTTATGAGTTACA
>CAYVAO010000011.1:7757-13243 GCA_964448895.1 uncultured Christensenella sp. | reverse complement strand
GCTTATAGTTGTTCCAGTATAACTTCGGCTTCGAGGTAAATATCCTCGGGTTTATAGAACTCTTGTCTTTTAATCTGCATTCTATCTGTCCTGCCAAGCTGACAATAGATGCAGGAGTAGGAACAGGTTTTAGGCGGAATATTGTTAATCCCAATACTTTGCCCCAATCGTCTTGAAGGTACTGGCCCGTATAAAATCATTTCAAAATCCTCCTTTAGTAAATTGTCTTAGCTGATAATTGAATCTAGTATCACCTCGTTAATCAAAAAACTCCGTTCAAATGATTGAACTCATAACTGAATGCAAGAACTAATAGTCCGCACCCCTCTGTTTTCAATAAATGTTCTTTGGTGTTCCTGCTTGATTGTCTTCGTTCATGCAAAGATATTGTTTTGTGCTTTTATTTAAAGCACAGCAGTTACTAAAATACTATCCGAATTTATATAGATATTTTCACTCGGTTATTGGCTTATGACCATAACAATATTATGCCGATTATTGGCATATGTCAACAATTACTATTTTTTACAAAACTCATTCCTAAATAAGAAATTTTTACGCGCGTCATAAAAGGCATATTATAATAAACTATATGTAACACTCTGAGCCCTCGAATATTGCTATCTATTTCTCATGGCTTTCGATTTGCAGCTCATATTTAAGTGTGTGCCAGCATTATATGAAAATCCTGCCAATTATCGTTGCAATCAGCTGGTCCCTCGCAAAAAGTCCAACTTGCACATGTGCGTAAAAACTATACAAGCTCTTTTAATAACAAATCACGCAAGACAATCTTTAACAACCCCGGGTAAGAAACGATTTGTTTGTTAGGTTGTCGTACTATCCTAGCAATGTAGAAGAGTCCTGTCGTTAAAAACTTGGAGGCAAAATCATGAAAATCAGTCGTGTGGGAGGACTTATCGCGGCCGCAAGCCAGAAAGCAGCGCGCCCGACACTTCAGCTTGGTTCAATCACCGCCGTGCAGCGCATTGTGCTGACCTTTCAGCAGGCGGGTATTTTTCCCATCGCAGTAGTCACCGGCGTGGAGGCGGACGAGGTAAAATATCGCCTATCCGGCCGCGGTGTTGTGTTTCTACACAACACCGAGTTTCAGGATCCCGAACTATTGGACTCCATCCGTCTTGGACTCGCTTTTTTACAGGACAAGTGCGAGAGAGTCGCGTTTGCGCCGGTCAACGTGCCGCTGTTTGCGCCGTCTACGCTGCGCGCACTCCTCAAGCAGGGTGGAGACTTTGTCACACCCGCCGTGGGCGGAAAGGGCGGGCATCCCATCATATTGAGCAATCGCGTAATTCCGGATATCCTCTCCTATATCGGCAGCGGCGGCCTGCGCGGCGCAATGGCGCAGATGCGATGCAGCCGCACCCGCGTGGATGTTGCAGACGAAGGTATCCGGCTGACTTTTCACGAACAAACACAGCTGGAGGCGCACCTTCTGGCGCATCAGTCCAGCTTCATTCAGCCAAACCTTCACTTTACGCTGGAGCAGGAGGACACGATCTTCAGCGTCCGCGCAAAGCTCTTGTTGCTGCTCATCGGAGAGACGCACTCCGTCCGCACCGCAAGCGATATGATGGCCATGTCCATAAGCAAAGCTTGGGACACGCTGAACAAACTCGAAGCCGCGCTCGGCTATCCGCTAATTCTACGCAGGCAGGGTGGCACAAAGGGCAGCGGAAGTGACCTGACCCCGCGCGGGCAGGCATTCTTACAGGCGTTTCAACAATATGAGGAGCGCGCGCTGGCACAAAGCAATCTCGTTTATGAGGAGCTTTTGCTCTCCCCGGGATATCTAAAGCCCTAACGCAAACACCACAAAGCAAACGAATGCCTCTCTTTGCACCTAAATCGTGCGGGAGAGGCGTTTTAGTTGTTCCCGAAATACGGCCTATTAGAAGAAAGGAAAAGCGTGTTCCGCTGAAGAAGTATTTGGCAGTTTCCGCGCATTACTCCTATACTGAATGTGTGCCGTTATCATATGTAAATATAACGCTTTTTATCCACCTGTCAGTAGTCAGATGCGCCGCGTAAAACATCAATTCGCGCGCCAAACCATCGCTCTATGCTTTTCTTTTTGAAAGGAGATCTGCCTGTGATTTCATTAACCGTAAACGGAATCCCAGTTCAATCGGAAGAGGACATTACCCTGCTCTCGTTTTTGCGCGACTCGCTCGGCTTAACCGCCGCAAAAGATGGATGCAGCGAAGGCGTTTGTGGTACTTGCACCGTTCTCGTGGACGGAAAAAAGGTGAAGGCCTGCACGCAGACGCTCTCTCGCTTTGAAGGAAAGTCCGTCCAGACCGTAGAGGGATTATCCCCGCGCGAAAAAGAAGTCTATGTGTACTGTTTTGGTGAAGCGGGCGCGGTGCAATGCGGCTTTTGCACTCCTGGCATGGTTATTTGCGCCAAAGCGCTTTTGGATAGCACGCTGACACCAACGCGCGAAGAGGTCAAAGCCGCTATTCGCGGCAATATTTGCCGTTGTACGGGTTATAAAAAAATTGAAGAAGCAATTCTCTTGGCAGCGCGCTTTTTCCGAGAAGATCTGCCTATTCCCGCCCTACCGAACAGCACAGGCGTGAATCGCCGCTTAATTCGCCCCGACGTGGCAGAGAAGGTGCTTGGCACCGGACAATTCGTCGGTGATCTGCATTTGCCGAACATGCTGTTTGCAAAGGCGCTTCGTTCGCGTTACCCGCGCGCACGGGTAAACCGCATCGACTTGAACCGCGCCGAACAGCATCCTGAATGCGTCCGAATCCTTACAGCAAAGGACGTCCCCTACAACAAAACGGGGCATATCGTGCCGGATTGGGATGTGATGATTGCCGAAGGCGATATCACGCGGTACATCGGCGACGCGATTGCGCTCGTCTGTACCAGAACCGAGCGCGCACTGGACGAGGTGCTTGCACTCATCGACGTGGATTACACCGAACTCACGCCTGTAAGCTCCCCGCTTGACGCGCTCGCGGCGGATGCGCCGCTCCTACACAAAGGCGGTAACATCGTCCGCCGGGAAACGCTCAAGCGCGGCGACGCGGATGCGGCGATTCGTAATTCGAAATATGTCGTCACAAAAAAATACTACACCCCACTCAACGATCATGCATTTTTGGAACCAGAGTGCGCCATCGCCCTTCCGGAAGGCGAGGATGGCATTCTGCTCTACAGCGGCGCTCAGGGCGTCTATGACGAAAAGCACGAAATCGCAGCCATGCTGCGCATTCCAGAAGAAAAAGTGCATTGCCACAGCATGCTCGTCGGTGGCGGCTTTGGCGGCAAGGAGGACATGAGCGTGCAGCACCACGCCGCGCTCATGGCCTGGCACGTCAAAGCCCCGGTCAAAGTGCAATTCTCGCGGCAGGAGAGTCTGGAATACCATACCAAACGGCACCCAATGCACATGGAATTCACCACCGCCTGCGACGAAACAGGCAAACTCACCGCAATGAAGGCAGTTCTCATCGCGGACAGTGGTGCATACGCCAGCCTTGGCGGGCCTGTGCTTCAACGTGCCTGCACGCACGCGGCTGGGCCTTATAACTATCAAAACATCGACATCCTTGGCATCAGCGTATACACCAACAACGTTGTTGCGGGCGCATACCGCGGTTTTGGCGTCACGCAGAGCTGCTTTGCCACCGAGAACAACCTCAACCTGCTCGCAGAGATGGTCGGCATCTCGCCCTGGGAAATCCGCTACAGAAACGCAGTCCGTCCGGGGCAGGAGCTGCCAAACGGACAGCTCGCGGACGGGGATTGCGCGCTGGCAGAATGCCTCCTCGCCATCAAGGACGTCTACGAATCCAGTCCTTACGCAGGAATTGCCTGCGCTTTCAAGAACAGCGGAAAAGGCATCGGCATTCGTGACACCGGGCGATGCAAGCTCTCGATTGAAAGCGGCCTTGTGCACATCCGCACCAGTGCCGCCTGCATGGGGCAGGGCATCGCGACGGTTTGCACCCAGATAATCTGCGAGCAGACGGGTCTTGACCCAAAACTATTGCTTCACGAGCGAGCGGACACTGTCCGCACGCCGGACAGCGGAACGAGCACTGCCTCACGCCAAACGGTCATCACCGGAGAAGCGGCGCGCAAGGCGGGTGAAGCGCTCCAAAAAGCGCTCGAATCCGGCAAAACGCTGGCCGACCTGGAAGGGCAGGAGTTTTATGGCGAGTATGTCCCGATCACCGACCCCATGGGCACAAACAAACCAAATCCCGTGAGCCACGTGAGCTACAGCTATGGCGCGCAGGTTGTCGTGTTGAATAAAACTGGCAAAGTTGAGCGCGTGGTGGCTGCCTACGATGTCGGCACCCCGGTCAATATTCAAAGTGTTGAAGGGCAGATTGAGGGTGGCATCGTGATGGGGCTTGGTTTTGCACTCACAGAGGATTACAAGACCGAAGGTGGCTATCCTCAAGTGAAGTTTGGCAAGCTTGGACTCATGCGCGCAACGGACATTCCTGAAATCGAAGTTCGGCTGGTGCAGTCTCCGGACAAGCTCCCGCTTGCATTCGGCGCAAAGGGCGTTGGCGAACTCTGCCTGATTCCAACCTCCCCCGCCTGCTCGCATGCATACTATCGGCTGGATGGGCAATTCCGCACCTCGCTCCCGTTGAAAAACACCTTCTATAAAAAGGAGAACACTTGAACATCCACGGATTGATCCTCGCGGCGGGACTCTCCAGCCGTATGGGTGCGTTTAAACCGCTGATGCGTATCCGTGGACAATCCTTGCTGGCGCTGAGTGTAGAGAGCCTGCTGACAGGCGGTGCAACGGAGATTACCGTCGTGCTGGGGTATCGCGCGCGGGAGGTAGCATTGGAGCTGGAAGAGCTGTTTCCGCCCGGGCAAGTGCAAGTCGCCTTTAACCCGGCGTTTTCCGAGAGCGATATGCTCACCTCCGTCAAAGTTGGCGTTGCAGCCCTTCCCCCATGCGACGCATTCTTTCTGCTTCCAGGTGATATGCCAGCCGTGAATCAGGACACATTTCTTCGTCTTCGGCAGATGATGGAAAAACAGTTACCAGCGGTTACGTTTCCTACCGTGGAAGGCTATCGCAAGCACCCGCCGCTCATTGGCGCTACTTGCAGGAAGAACATCCTCAACTATCGCGGAACGAGCGGCCTGCGCGGTGTATGGAGTGAGCTGGAAGGAGCTATTGCGGAGGTTCCGGTTACTGATGAAGGCTGCCTGATGGACGCGGACACACTGTTGGATTTTGAGCGGCTCGCGCGCTATCTGGCGCTACGAAACCCGCAACCCACCGCGCCGGAGCGCGTGGTGATTGGACACTCGTAACATTGATTTAGGAGGAATTCGTCGTGAAAAAAATCAGCAAATCCGTCGTCAAGAAGGATCACCAGACGAAGATCGATGGCACCGCATGGTATGTCGGCGACTAACCGCAGGCGGGCATGCTCCACGGGCGGATTGTCCGCTCACCGCACCCGCACGCG
>CAYVAO010000011.1:0-7747 GCA_964448895.1 uncultured Christensenella sp. | reverse complement strand
CCTTAAACGAAATTAAACCCTACCCCCTGCCTGTGGGATATTTCATCGTAGACCACCGCGACGTGCCGGGCATCAATGAGGTGCATATTGTCAAGGACGATACGCCAGTGTTCGCCGTCGAAACCGTGGAATACATCGGTGATCCGGTGCTGATGGTCGTAGGTCCCGACGAAAACACCGTACTGCGCATTGCGGGCGAAATCGAAGTGGTCTATGAGCCATTGCCCGCCACGCTGGACGTCCGGGATTCCATAACCACCTTTTTTGACTATAACTTCGGAAAAGGCGATCCTGATAGTGCGTTTGCTAACGCGGACAAAGTCTATCAAGAAGAGTTTGAAACCGGCTATCAGGAGCAGGCGTATCTAGAAACACAGGGCATGATCGCCACGTTTGCCGATGGAAAACTCAGCATTCACGGCAGCATGCAGTGTCCCTATTATGTGCACGGTGCAATTGCAAAGGCACTCGGTCTCACACCCGATCGCGTCCGCGTAGTGCAGGATATAACGGGGGGCGGCTTTGGGGGAAAAGAGGCGTATCCCTCCATCCTTGCGTGCGAAGTTGCAGTTGCGGCTTATCACGCGGGCGGCAAACCCGTGCGTGTGATCTTTGACCGCAGAGAGGACATGGAGTTTACCTCCAAACGGCACCCATCACTTTCCACCTATCGTGTCGCCGTGAAAGACAGGCGTGTCACCGCGACGGACATTGACGTAATCTTTAACGCGGGCGGATACACTACGCTCTCCGCCGTTGTGCTCCAACGCGGTCTCATCGCCGCGCCAGGCGTCTACAACGTGGAAAACCTGCGCGTGCGCGGTAGAGCGATGAAGACCAATACCGTCCCAAACGGCGCTTATCGCGGATTTGGCGGACCGCAAACATTCTTTGCCGTTGAAATGATGATGAACCATATCGCACGCGACCTTGGCGAGGAACCGCTCCCCTTTAAACGGCGACATCTCGTGAAGCAGGGCGACGCAACCTCCACTGGAGGCATTTACCATTTTCCCGTTCCACTTCCGGACATGATTGCCGAAGTCGAGCAGATGAGCGGATATAGCCAGAAACGCGCAACTTATAACACCGCAAAACCGGAGCGGTTTCAGCGAGGCAACGGGATCAGTATCTGGTTCCACGGCGCAGCCTTTACCGGCAGCGGCGAACGGGATCACATCAAGGCCGTCACCCGTCTGCATAAAACAACGAGTGGGTACGTCGAAATTCTCGCGAGCCAGTCCGATATTGGTCAGGGTATTAAAACGACGCTCTGCAAGATCGTCGCAAATGAGCTCAACCTTCCGCTGGAGCGCGTCACCTACAACAATCCCGATACCGACCGCGTGCCAGATTCCGGCCCCACTGTCGCCTCGCGCAGTCTCATGACGGTTGGCGAGTTATTGCGCCGCGCAGCGATTCACCTGCGCAGTGAATGGAAGGAAGGTGAGGATCAGACCGTGGAGGAGCGCTATGTCGAGCCGGATTTTGTCATTCCGTTTGACATCGAAAAATTCCAAGGCGATGCCTACCCGACCTACGCCTGGGCGGCAAGCGCTGTCGAGGTCGAGGTAGACACCCTCACGGGTGTGAACAAGGTCCTCGGCGCTTGGGCGAGTTTCGATGTCGGCACCCCGATCGATTACAACATCGTGGTCGGTCAGATGGAAGGCGGCCTGATGCAGGGGCTTGGCTACGCAAGCATGGAGCAGATGGCTACTGATAATAATGGACGTATCCGTAATAACAGCTTTTCGGATTATCTCATCCCGACCTCAATGGATGTTCCCGTGCTAGAGGTCAAGATGCACGTTGAGGAATATCCCCTTGGGCCGTATGGTGCAAAAGGCGCGGGTGAGCTGCCGCTCGTCGGAATGCCGGGCGCATATATGGCCGCCATGGAGCAGGCGCGGAACCGCAAGATTCAGCACATTCCGTTCTCTGCGGAAGACGCGCTGCTTGGCGCAACTCAAGAATAAGGAGGAATACGCATATGGATCAAGGAATTGAATTTCAACTCAATGGTGAGCGCATTTCGTATACCGGCAGCGCGACTACACGGCTGCTCGACGTGCTGCGCGACAACTTCGCCTTAACGGGCGTTAAGTGCGGTTGTAAGGAAGGCGAATGCGGTGCTTGCAGCGTGTTACTTGACGGCAAGCTTGTCAATAGCTGTATGGTCGCCATGGGACGTGTCGCGGGGGCAAGCATCGTCACCATCGAAGGCTACAGCAAGACCGCACGCTTTGCCGCGCTCAATGCTGCATATGCAGCCGTCTCCGCTGTACAGTGTGGCTTTTGCACTCCCGGCATGATCCTCGCAAGCGAAGCCATCCTCGCAAAACACCCGCATCCCACCAAGGAAGAGATTCGCGCGGGAATCTCCGGCAATCTCTGCCGCTGCACGGGTTATAACGCGATCGTCACCGCGATTCAATCTGCCGCAAAGGAGGGCAACGGACTATGGTAAACGGATTCAACCCCAATTCGCTCCGGCAGGCACTGGAAATCCGCGCGGCAAACGACGTGATCCCATACGCCGGCGGCACCGATCTGATGATCGGCGAACACCATCCCGGAAGCTATCTGTTTCTGCACGCCGTGCCGGAGCTCAAGCGGGTCTATCTAGAGGATGGGATTCTGCATCTCGGCGCGGGCTGCACCTTTACCGAGCTTCTGGAGCACCCGCTCACCCCCGCTCTGCTCAAAGAGGCACTCTCCCAAATTGCCGCCCCCGCGATTCGAAATGAGGGCACAATCGGAGGTAACATCGGAAACGGCAGCGCCAAGGCGGACAGCGCACTGATTTTCTTCGTCGCAGATGCCTCGCTCAAGCTTGAGAGCAGCACGGGCACACGGATTCTGCCGATTCGGGATTTTTACATTGGCCGTAAACAGCTCGCGCTGCATCCTGATGAGTTGATCACGGAAGTACTACTGCCGCTGCGCTGGCTCGATGGATATGTCTATCAGAAAGTTGCCGCGCGAAAAGCGCTCGCCATCTCCCGTATTTCGTTTGTGGGATTGCTCACTCTGGATAACGACGTGATTGCACACTGCGCGACCGCCTTTGGCGCGGTCAGCGACGTGGTCATCCGCCGCCCGGAGATCGATTCCATGCTCATCGGTAAATCGGTTGAGCAGGTAAAGGCGATCCGATCTGACTATCTAGCAGCCTACGACAAAGCGATCGTCCCAACGCGCGGGCGTGTTTCCTCAGAGTATCGTAAGGCGGTTTGTCTTAATCTGCTGCTGGACTTTCTCAATCATTATGAAATATAGTTAATGGCTCTTTATTAATCCGACAATTTCTGAAACAATATTTACTTTGAATCAATAAGCATTTGATACTGACAACAACATGAAAAACATTATAGTCAAATGTCTTTGCGACAAAACACGCGGCGTTCCAAATCCGGAGCGCCGCGTGTTTTTGACGGACTAGATTGACGAGCGCATGTGCTTCATGCGCCGGTGCTTCCATTTTCGAACGCGATCCCGCAGGATTGCCATCAAAAAATAAACCGTTGCGCTGATGATGACGATGCTGACGCCGGAGGGAATGTTGAGATAATATGCCAACGTGATCCCGGTCAGGCAAAATAGAAAACTCACGATCATGGAGGACACGATCACCTTACCGATGGAACGAAACCGCATCTTGGCAATCGATACGGGTATGGTTAGAAGCGCAATTGTCAGGATGATGCCAACCACTTTAACCAGAACGATGATCCCAATCGGAATAATCAGGTACACGATCCATTCCATGAGGCCTGCGCGCATGCCGCGCGCGCGCATGTATTCTTCATCGAAGAGATAAAGCACAAGATGGTGATAAAACAGAACAAACACAAGCACAACGACGATGGTGAATCCCGCCGTTGTCCATAAGGCACCACGAGACACCGTCAGGATATCGCCAAAGAGATAGCTTGTCATATCCGGCATATATCCGGGTGAGAGCGAGATAAACAGAATGCCCAGCGCCATGCCGAAAGACCAGAGAATGCCGATCATGGTATCCGCCTTGAGGCGGCTCTGCTCGGGCAGCTTGCATACGGCGCATGAAGCGCCGACGGCAAAGAGCAATCCGCCCCAGATTGGCTCGAATCCCATCAGATAACCCAGCCCGATTCCGCCAAACGATGCATGCGCAATGCCGCCGGACATGCTGACGAGTTTTTTTTCGATGGCGATGGTTCCAATGATACCGGTCACGATGCTCGCGAGAAACGCGGCAAACAGTGCGTTTCGCATAAAGGAGTAATGCAAGATTGCGTCGATCATAGCTGAATTCCGCCTTTCAGGGTTTCTTTTAACGTTTGAGCGGAGGGGAAAGCGGTCACGGTCTTGTTGACATAGATCGCGTGATCCGCCAGATCCAGCGCGACATCCAAATTGTGACTGGCCAGCACAATTGTTTTTTCTGATTTGAGCTTGGCAAGCATCGAATAGAGATCCTTCGCCG
The DNA here is from genome assembly GCA_964448895.1 of uncultured Christensenella sp. Lineage (GTDB taxonomy): Bacteria > Bacillota > Clostridia > Christensenellales > CAG-138 > UBA7703. The sequence goes on along the minus strand of CAYVAO010000011.1, from coordinate 3,276 downwards.
CTGCAATGTCGAGACTTGCGTCCGGCTCATCCAACACGATCATATTCGTATCCGAGGCGAGCAGTCTGCCAATGACCGCGCGCTTGAGTTGACCGCCTGAAAGCTGACCGAGTCCGCGCGATTCCAACCCTTCCAACCCGACGCGATGAATCGCCAAAGCGGCATTCTCCCGCTGTGAGGAGGAGTAGCGCTGGAATGGCTTGATCGCGTTTGGAAGCGTGCCCTGCAAGACCAAATCGCGTACCGTCAGCGGGAAAGAGGCATCAAAGGAATTACTCTGCGGAACATAACCAATTTCGACACCCGCGCGGATGTCGATGGTGCCGTCGTCCGGCTTCATCAGCCCGGCCATTAGCTTGATCAACGTGCTCTTGCCGCCCCCGTTTGGGCCGACAAGAACGGTGAGCTGCTTTTCGGGCAAAGAGAAGTTCGCGCCGATGATGGCGCAAACTTCCCCATAGCAGTATCGAACATTCTGAAATGTCATATATTGAACCATATTACTCCCCGGATTTTGACAAGGCAGAGACAAAATCCTTCAGTCCTTGTATATAATCGATGGAGAGCGGGGCGACCTTCTGCACTACACCACCGATTTCCTCGGCAACGGTTGCAGCCTGACTGTCGTCAAACTCTTCTTGATAAAATACGGTTGTAATCTGGTTTTGCTTAGCGTAGTCGATGACCGTTTGCAGATCTTCAGCGGTGGCCTGCTTGCCCTCGCTTTCAAGTGCAACCATTGTGAGACCGTAATCATGCGCAAAGTAACCATAGGCCGCATGATAGATCAGAAACGATTTGCTGGTAAGGTTTGATACAACTGCTTGAATCTCGGTATCTAGATTCGTCAGCTGCGCAATGTAGTCCGCGGCGTTTACCTGATAAGTGTCCTTGTTTGCCGCGTCAACCGCGCTGAGCTGGTCGGCAATCGTCTGCACCATGACCATGGCGCGCTTGGGGGAAAGCCACAGATGCGGATCGACAGAATCGGTTGCGCTGGCGTCGAGTTCCTCGCCGTCCCCGCTCAGCAGCGGATAGACGGCTGCTGCCGCTGCGCGCAGATCGACAATCTGGATATTCTCGTTAAACTCGGTTACCTTCGGCAGGATATTGGCCTTCTCGGTCGGCATCTGCAGCGTGAAATAGATGGAAGCGTCCGAGAGCGCTTGCATCTCCGCTGCGGTTGGCTGATAGTTCGCGGGGCTCGATCCCGGCGGAACCATGGTGACCACCGAGACGAGATCGCCTGCAACAGCTTCTACAAACGCAGCCTCCGGCACGATGCCGACGGCCACCGTTAGCGCGGGCGTAGTTTCCGAGGGTTCTGCGGTGACATCCGCAGACTGACAGGCAGCCAATGAGAGCAGCATGATAGCAGAAACAACAACAAGTAAGAATTTTTTCACGGTGCAAACCTCCTTAATGCAAATGGATTGCAATAAGAAGGGTACCACGCCTATATTCGATTTGTCAATAGGCAAGTTGATTACTAGTCATTCGAGAAACCGCAGAGAAAGACTTAACTATTTTCAAGCGCAGCTTTTTTGCAGCTGGCGCAGATTCCATATACCTCAAGCTTGTGCATCGTTTCTGTGAAATCTGCACCCTCAGCAAAGGAATTCCAATAATGGGTGGTGCAGGGAAAGCGGATGATGCGACCGCACTGTGTGCAGATTAAGTAGTGGTGGTGCTCCTTCTCCTGAAGGGTATACCGGCTGACGCCCCGATCATCGACCATGGACTCCAAAACGCCAAGCTCGTAAAACTTTTGTATGTTGCGGTATACGGTCGCGTTATCGATTCCGCTGCCGTCCGGAAGTAGATGAAATACGTCGCTGACGGAAAGCATACGATCCTGATTCGCAAGAAAAATATCCAGCAGCTCCCGTTTGGGCGCAGTGATGCGAAATCCCTTCTGTTTTAAAAGCGCATAGAGTTCATGAATGCTCTGCATTTTTTCTCCAAACATCTTTAGCAACATTAGACTTTATAGAAATAGTAACTTCTCATAATTGATTAGTATATAACAGTAATTTACATAAGTAAAATAACACACATGCAGTAAAAGCAAAGATAAACTCCACTTTACTACTAGTTTTCCCGCTAGTGATTGCGAAATTTTTAATTCTTTCTGAATCAAACTCGACGAAAAAATATATTGATCCATGTTTATCTACAAAGCGAAGGAACATTCTGCGTTCGAAAACCTTATTTTAGGTAAATCGGCGTCCTTTTCTTCGAATGCATAGTTATTGACTTATGCCATTAATGTAACTACAATGAGTATTGAGGACACAAGCCCAAGTTTACAAATTTTTCAGATAGGAGAAGAACATGATTATCGACGAGTTAATTGAATTTTCGCTTTTGAAGGTACAGCATAGAAAAATCAAGGACGTACGAGCTGGACTTGGTTATACTTGTGTTATGCTCGATAATAACGATTGCGGGCTGGCATACAGTTTTCGAAATGCTTTGGGTGAAAACTGTGATGCTTTAAGTATCGCCGGCAGCCTTATTGGTAAGAGTGGCGAGGAGATAATTCCATGGTTGAAAGACAGTAACTGCCTGAAATCTGCTATTGGGCTCGCCACCATCAATGCGGTTCTCAATAATACGCAAGAAAATCTGAGTGTTGGTAATATTTTAGATGCCACTACTGTTTCGCCTTCCGATATCATCGGTATGGTTGGCATGGTAAAACCTGTTTTTCAAGCATTGGAGAATGTGACCCGAAATATCTACGTATTTGAAGAGAACGTGATGAAGTGTGGTGATATATACTACGAAAACAGTATATCGATCCGTCTTCCGGAGTGCAATGTGGTTTTCATAAAAGCTACATGCATTATGAACCATACCTTAGATAAAGTATTGTTATACTGTAAAAATGCAAGAGAAGTTTGCATCATCGGACCGTCAACGCCATTATGTCCAGCGGTATTTCACCGATATGGTGTAAGTCTGCTAGCCGGGAGCATTGTAAAGAACGCAGATTCTATTTTGGAAATCATCAGTCAGGGTGGCGGCAGCATGTCAATGGAACCTGCAATAAGTCAATGCTTATTACGTGTTTAGAGCATAGAAAAGATTAATTCCGCATAGCATCAGATTGCCTTTAGCTGAATTAGCGAAACAGAAAACACCGTTTCTCGAACCAATTAAATCATCACTTTGCCATTTTTCTGCTGATTTGCACCCACCTGCACCCACCCTCTTTGAATCGCGCGATTGTATCACTTCGTGAGGGTTTAGCCAGCTAAGTACTCACGAAAT
>CAYVAO010000010.1:1127-14962 GCA_964448895.1 uncultured Christensenella sp. | reverse complement strand
GGTCGCCTTTTGCCCCAGCAGCGTCGTCGGTGCCATCTGCCCGCCCGTCATGCCATAGATTGCGTTGTTGACGAATATCGCGGTGATCTTTTCTCCGCGCATCGCCGCGTGGACAATCTCCGCGGTGCCGATGGCGGCAAGATCGCCGTCTCCTTGATAGGTAAACACCGCGCGGTCGGGAAACACGCGTTTGATGCCCGTCGCCACCGCGGGTGCGCGCCCGTGCGCCGCCTGCTGCATATCGCAGGCAAAGTAGTTATAGGCAAACGCGGAGCAACCGACAGAAGCCACGCCGATGGTGGTACCTACGATGTCCAGCTCTTCCAGCACCTCCGCAACCAACTTATGGATGACTCCGTGCGTGCAGCCGGGACAATAGTGAAACTCCGCGTCGGTCAGCCCCTTTGAGCGTTGATACACAATCGCCATCCGCTTCACTCCCTTTCCAGCGCTTGCAGCGCGGCTTTCGTCAGTTCCGAGGGCGTTGGAAACGTTCCGCCGCCCGTGCCAAAGAAGTGAACCGGTTTTGTGCCGTTGAGCGCAATCTTCACGTCGTCGATCATCTGCCCCATGCTCATCTCCGCGCAGACAACAGCCTTCACGCCGTCCCGATTGGCGCAGGCGTACAGCTCCCGTTCGGGAAACGGCCAGAGCGAGATCGGGCGGAACACGCCGGCCTTGACTCCCGCTTCGCGCAGTTTGAGCGCCGCCGCGTGGCAAATGCGCGCCGTTGTGCCGTAGGCTATGAACAGAACCTCGCAATCGTCGGTATATCGTTCTTCATAGCGAACCTCGTTCTGCGAGATCGTGTCATATTTCTGTTGCAGTTTCTGATTATGCTCCGTGCAATCTTTTGGATCGATAAACAACGAGTTGACGATGTTGTGGTCCCGTTCGCCCTTCGTGCCGACGGTCGCCCAGTCCTTTTTCGGTAGCTTGCGCGATTTTGGTTTCTTCCACTCCACCGCCTCCATCATCTGCCCGATCATGCCGTCCGCAAGGATCAGCACGGGGATGCGGTAGAGGTCGGCGATGTCAAACGCTTCCTGTGTAAGGTCGGTCATCTCCTGAATCGTTGCGGGCGCGAGCACAACAGTGCGATAGTCTCCGTTTCCGCCGCCGCGCGTCGCTTGAAAGTAGTCCGACTGTGCGGGCGCGATGCTGCCCAGTCCGGGACCTCCGCGCATCATATTCACGATGACAACCGGCAGCTCCGCACCCGCCAGATAGGAGATTCCCTCCTGCTTGAGGCTGATACCCGGCGAGGAGGAAGAGGTCATCACCCTTGCTCCGCAGCCCGCCGCACCGTAGGTCATGTTGATCGCGGCGACCTCGCTCTCCGCCTGCACAAACACGCCGCCATGCTCCGGCATGTGGCGCGCGAAATATTCGGGAATTTCGTTTTGCGGGGGGATCGGGTAGCCGAAGAAATAGCGGCAGCCCGCGCGATTCGCGGCCTCCGCCACCGCTTCATTGCCTTTCCAGAGTTCTTTTGCCACGCTTGCTCAGCCCCTTTCCACGGTGATCACGCTGTCCGGACACATCCGTGCGCAGCTTGCGCAGCCGGTGCATTCTTCCATGCGCTCCACCGTCGCGGGATGATACCCCTTTGCGTTTGTTGCGGCGCTGAGCACGATAATGTGCTTGGGGCAGACGAACAAACACAGCTCGCAGCCCTTGCAGCGCTCTTCCCGAAACGACACTTTACCCGGCAAGCGGATCACCCCTTTTCCAAATCGATCAGAATTCCCAAGGTTTTCTCATATAGAGTTGCAGTTCAAAACGCGTGTCCTCCGGCAACTGCAACCGCCCGGAAAACTGCTTTTCAAACGCGTGATATTTCAGCGGAATTCCCGTTTTCGCTGCCAGCTCTTGTGAAAGCGTGATCCCGCGCTGCAAATCCGCCAGCGTCGTTTCTCGGTCGAGATGTGTGTTGTTGACCAGTCCCGTGACGGGCAGCCGCGCGCTGTAGGCGATCTCCTGTAGATACGCTTCCGCTTTCTCCGGCGTGTTGGTCTCCGGGCGGTTAAAGTTCACCACGCAGAGCAGCTCGTGTTCAATCGTCTTGATCTTCTGTGAAAAGCGGCCGAGCGCCTGCGCCCCGATCGCATCCCCGCCGCCATCCATCACCCCGCAGACGCCCGGTTCAAACAGCGCATATACCTCCGGATTGATGGCAGGCAGGTCGGAATCCGCGCCCTTGGACGCGATCAGCCGGATACCCTGCGCCGCAAGCTCCTGTTTTCGCTCCCGCGAACAAAAGTAGGGATTCACGATGTCGAGATCCGCCAGCAGAACGGTTCTTCCTTCCCGCGCAAAACGGAACGCGAGATTGAGCGCAAACTCCGTCTTCCCGCTGCCGAAGTGACCGGTGACGATGATCAGATGATTTGACATGTTTCACTTCTCCAAAACGCCGATTCGTTGCCGGTTGCAGCCGCTTAATACTCCAATGCCTGTTCCTGCCCCGATAGTACGCGCAGCGCCGCGGCGCAAAGCGCCTGCTGCTCGTCCTCGCCCGGCATGACAACGATCTGCGCGAGAAAGCGTGTCCGCTCCGCAATCCAACCCGTAAACATCTCGTCCCGCGCAAACCCGCCGGTGAGAATGATCGCGTCTACGTTTCCGCAGAGCACCGCGGAACCGGCTCCGATCTCTTTTGCAACCTGATACGCCATGCCTTCGTAGACAAGACGCGCCTTTTCATCCCCGTTTTGTGCGCGGCGGCTGATCTCTTTTCCGTCGTCCGTGCCAAGATAGCCGAGTAAACCGCCCCGCGTGTTAAACCGCCGCAATAGCTCCGTCGATGTGACCTGCTCCCGCTCCAACAGACGAAGAACGGCGTTGGTCGGTAGCCCGCCGCAGCGCTGCGCGCTGTATGGCCCTTCCCCGCCGAGACCGTCGTTTACGTCGATCACGCGGCCTTTTTCATGCACGCCGACCGTGACCCCGCCGCCGATATGCGCGATAATTAAATTCACTTCGTCGTATCGAAGGCCCCGTTCCGCGCAAAAACGACGCGCTTTCGCCTTTTGGTTCAGCGCGTGGAAGACGGACGTGCGGTTGATCTCCGGGTGTCCGGAAAGCCGCGCCAGCGGGCAAAGCTCGTCGGTCACGACCGAGTCCGCAATGTAGGCCGGAATATGATACATTCTACCGATGGAGTCCGCGAGCATTCCCCCCATGTTGGAGGCATGGTCGCCATATTTCGCGCTCTTAAGGTCTGCCAGCATGCGCTCGTTGACCGTATACACCCCGCCAGGAATCGGATGCAATAGTCCCCCGCGCCCGACGACCGCGTCCAGCGAATCCATGCGCACGCCGTGGGCCGCCATCGCGCTTTCAATATGCCGCATGCGAAACGCAAGCGCGTCCTCGGGGTCCGCGCTGTAGGCAATCGCGCTGCCGTTGTGTTCAATCGTTTCCTCAAACAACGGCGTCTCGCGCTCGTACACCGCGAGTTTTGTCGTTGAAGAGCCGGGATTGATCGCGAGTATCCGCAGATTCATCGCATGCATATTCCTTTCGTGTTTCCGATTGAATGTTTATCGATTCGCTAGCTTGTAAGCCGGATGATTCGTTGCTTTTGTTTTGAAGGTTATGTTGTCTGATGTGTAATGTCTCAGTACGACATCATACTACTAAATCATTTGTATGATGTCAAGGCGAAACGGGCCGCTTCGCTTGTAAGACGAAAATATATGATGTATGATGTTTGCAACCTATTTATTTCCTATTGACGCGACTTCATCTGTCGCAAATTCAGGTTCTATCATTCAAAAAGAAGGTGAATCCCATGTCCGGCGATAGCAGAAGTCTATCCGAGCGCACGGCAAACGAACTCTATAACATGATCGTGCTGCAAAAAAAATTCTCCGCGGGCGAAAAACTGCCCAACGAAAACGAGCTCTCGCAGAGCCTCGGTGTGAGCCGCACGACGCTGCGCGAGGCGGTGCATTACCTGATTGCGCAGGGAATTTTAAGCGTGCAGCGCGGACGCGGCACGTTTATCAGCGAAGATTTGTCGATGTTTCACAAATACGACATGGGCGCTCTAAGCCACACGCGGCTCGCGGACATGTACGAAATTCGTCTGATGTTTGAGCCGCAGTGCATCCTGCTCGCGTGCCTTCGCGCGACGGATGAGGAACTGCAACGCATCTTTGATCAGGCGCAGTTGGTTGAGGGGTTGGTTCGCTCAAACGGGAACTGGCCGGACGAGGATCAGCGCTTTCACGAGATGATCGCCGCGGCCTCGCACAACGAGTTTATCATTCGCATGTATCCAATCATCAACGCCGCGGTCAACGAGGCAATGGAGATGTCGGACAACATCGAGGGACTTAAAAATATCGTGATCTACGACAACCGCGATCTGGTGGGATTTCTCCGCCTTCGGGATGCGGCGGGCGCAAAGAGCGCCATGAATATCCATATTCGGCACGTGATCAACGCATTGGGGTTATCGGTTCGCGCCGTGATTGGTTGAAGCCGCCTTGCTCTTTGTTATCTTTTGTTGTCCGGTTTGGCTCGCGAATGTGAGTTTGTCATAAACAAAATGAATTTCAAGCGATATACTGTAGATACAGCAAAAGAAAGAGGTGTTTTATTATGAAGATAGATTATCAAACAACAGCCTATTCGACCGGTGGTCGCGACGGTCATGTCCGCGTAGAGAATAGCCCGATCGATTTTGAAATGGCGCTGCCCGCAGGTCTTGGCGGAAGAAAACAGGATGGTGTCAATCCGGAAGAGCTCTTTGCGGCAGGGTACGCCGCTTGCTTTGGCAGCGCGCTGCAACACGCAATTCGCGTACGCAGGCTGAAGCTGCCCGCGCCGGATGTGCAGGCAACCGTCGGCATCGGTCGCAACGAGGCGAATAATTTTCAGCTGGAGGTTCATCTCGTCTCCATCATAGACACCGACGACGCGGCGCTTGCCGAGAGCCTCACGCAGGAAGCGCATCAGGTTTGCCCGTATTCGCACGCGACGCGCGGCAACATTACGGTCACGCTGGAAAGCAGAATTCGATAAGAGTTTTCTATAGATAGAGCAAGGAGCTGTCGTTTTCAGACAGCTCCTTTGTTATGCACTATATTTCTGCCGCTTGACAGGAAAAGAATGGATTCGTTATCCCTCGTCTGTTGTCGTCGGCGCCGGCGTCGGTGTTGCCGAAGGATCAACGCTCGCGGAAGGCTCCGGCGTCGGAGTCGGGTCGGGCTCGACCAGTCCGGTCGCTACCTCAAATGTGTGGTATAGATCCGCCTTGTGCCAATCCCCCGCAATCGGATTGGAGCCGCGCGAAACGATGGTGCAGTCCGGCAGCGCTTCCGCCAGCTTCGCGACAAGATCCCGCGAGATCTTGTTGTTGCCGAGAATGTAAAGCATCTTGAGCTGCTTCATGCCGCTGAGCATCGTGATGTCGGTGATCCCCGTACGCGCAACATTCAGGTGCGTCAGTTTCGTCAACCCCGCCAGCGGCGCTTGATCCGCAATCGGGTTTGTATAGAGCTCAAGATACTCCAGCTCGGTCAACCCTGCGAGCGCGGAGATATCCTTGATATCATTTTTTCCAACGCAGAGTAAACGAAGCTTCGTCATGTTTTTAACAAACGAAAGATCGGTCAGCTCATTGACGGAAAGATCGAGGTATACCAAATCGGTACAATAAGCAAGGCCGGCCGTGTCCTCATCCGTGAGTTTCGTGTTGCCTTCCTTGCCAAACGTCGCCGCGTTATCCGGAAATGCCTCGCGGTTTTGCGTGGTAAACGCCACGATATCGGTGCGCAGTTGCCAGGCGCCAACCTGCACATACCAGATAAATTTCACCGCGGGAAACTGGGTTTGCAGCTGCGCCATCTGCTCGTTGGTCAGCCCCGTGCCGCACATATCGCAAAGCGTGAGATTCGGCATATGGGTTAATCCCGCTGCAACCTCCTCCGCGCTCGTAAACGTTTGTCCTTGCAGGTTGATCTCAGTGGTTTCGGGTGTAAACTGTTGTCCAAACAGCACAAACGAGAAGGTAAACGTTACCAGCGGATAGCGCTCTTTGAGCGCGTCCATCGTCTCAAACGAAACCGTTTGGCCCGTCAGATCACAACTCGTCAGGTTCTTGAGCGAAGAAAGCGCATCGATGAGCTGGGTATCGTCGGTGATCGAAGCCTTCGTCAAGTCGAGTTCGGTCGCGTCCGTATTCACCTGAACACCAAACAGGTCGATCGTGCGCAAAAACGAAATGTTGGGGTAACGCGCTTCCAGCGCCGCGCCATCCTCCGCGCCGATGTTGGTGTTTGTGATATCTACCGCGGTCAGCGCGGGCAGATAGTAGAGGTTCTGCATGAGCGCCTCGGCGTCCAGCGTCTTGCCGGAGAGATCCAGCGATGTATCGGTATTGAGCAGCGTTACATCACCAACCTGCACCTGCCAGGTAAACGCGATATCCTGCCGCTCCAGGCTCTTGCTCATAAGCGCATCATAGCAGGTGCAGCTCATCGCATCCACAGTCGTCAAATTCGGAAAATAGCGCAACAGTTCCAGTGCGGCGGCGTCCGTGCTGGCGGGCAAAGCAAGTTGCGTCACCTGGTTGTCGTAGCGCTGATCTAAAATCGGTACGCTCCAGTGGATGCTGCAACTTGGCAGGGCATTTTGCAGCGAAAGATACTCTTCAACCGTGATCACTGCGTTTCGAATGTCAAGCTCCTGCAGGTTCTCGTACTTCACGAGGTCTTCCGCGTCGATCAGCGCTGCGTCGTCAATGGTGAGAGACGTTGCGGAGCGATCTTTGAACAAACCGCAGCCCGCCAGCGCAAGCATCAGCGCAAGCAACAGCAGCGCACTCAGCGCGCGACGGATACGGTTCTTTGTCTGTGCGCGTTCAGTTGACGCGCTGGTATAAACGGAATGTGTCATTTTGTCCTTCACTCCAGAATGTCTGGGTTTGAATGAGTGTATATCCCTCCGGAGAAATCTCCAGATTTCGGGTCACAAGAAACTCCGCGCTGCGCTCTGCGATATACTCGCTCTGCGCCGCTTTTAATTCCGGCAGGTCTACGTTAACCCGCGCGAAGAAGCGGTATTGCGGAATGATATTTGCCGCGAGATAAAATCCCGCGTCGGGGCACTGATAGCAAAACAGCGTTATCTCGTCTTCGGTCTTCCTCTCTTGCATGATCGAAGCAAACTGCACCTGCGGCGTGTCCTCGCGCTTGATCGAGAGCATATAGCGGTTGTCCGATATCAGCAGCGCAAACGCGAGCATCAGGAATGTAAATCCGCCAAACGCTGCGCGACGAACCCACATTTTGCTCTTGCCGAGCAGTTCCTTTTTCTCAAAAAAACGGAAGACCGGCACAAATCCCAGCGCCATAAACGGCGTGAGTACCAGTCCGTAATAACGATATCCCTGTCCGCCCATGTAGATGGCGCAGGCGAGCAGTCCCGCCATCAGCAGCACGTTGATCTTCTCGATCACGCGCGCTTGATCCCGCTTTTGCAGCAGATACCAGAGGATGCCGCCTGCGATGAGCAGCGCAATCTGGGGGTTGCGGTAGGAAAACGCGCCGACACTCTTGATGATGATGAAGATCACGCTCAAAAGCGAGGATTCGTCCGTCATCGAGTAGCCGAACATGTTTTGATAAAAATAATAGTGATAGAAATCCCCCAGCGCGCCGTTGAGGCCGAAGTAAATGACAAACGGAATGCCGACGGCAAACATCACGAGAATAAACAGGGCGCTGGCCGAAAACGCGCGCTTGACCTGTTTGGCCATGAGTTGGGAGACCGCGAGCACGCCCATCCAGGCGATATAAAACGCGAGAAACGTAAACTTGCCAAAGAGCATGATGCCCGCAAACAGCGCGTTTCGCGCAATCATGCCGAGCGGAACTGGCTTTGCCGGGTAGCTTTCCTTAAAGTAGCGCAGTGTGTCGTAAAGCGACCAGGCAAACAGCGGCATCATCAGCTCTTCCAAACTGCCGCCGTGCGAAAAGCTCAGGCTGCCGAGGATGAACGCCGCAAGAACCGGCAACGCAAGAAGCGCAAACTTCTCGGTATAGAGCGCCACGATCCGATACGCGGCGTAGAGAAAAAACGAAAACGCGATCGTCTCAAGAAAATAAACGCCGAGGAACGACGTACCCGACACCAACGAAGCGAGCCCGAAGAGCAGAAACGCCACCGGGCCTTTTTGATCGTAGAGATTGAGATACGGCACATAGCCGTGCATCATACCTTTACCGATCGTGAAGTAAATATTTGCGTCCACCCACTCGTTGAGCGGATAGAGCGGAGAGCTCTTTGTGCAGAGCAGCAGGAATGCAGCCGCAAACAGGAGGCAAACCGGATAGATCGTTTTCCAGGTTGACGCGCTTTGCTTTTTCTCCATGCGATACCCTCCCGCACTGAATGATCGTAATAAGGGCTCTTTTGCCCAATACGAAACATTATTATACTCATTTTCCTGTTCGCACGCAACCATTGCCTATGATACGGAGTATTATAGGTAAAGAAAGCGAAAAAAGCGCTTCATTGGAGGAAAATCTACATGAAAAAGTTCTTAATCTTGACCGCGTTCGTGCTCACAGGCGCATTTCTGCTCACCGCCTGCGCGCCAGGTAACAGCGGCACGGAAGTAATCTATCGCGGCGAGGTCACGAGCATTTCGGACAACGGCGATATTCTGGTCACGCAGGCTGCGGGGTATAACTACGGGCAGCCGAGCATTCTGTTTCATATTGGCGACGGCCTTAGCAAGGATCTTGGCAGCGCGCTGGCAGAAGGCGCTTTTGTCGAGGTGCATTACAACGGCGCGCTCACCCGCTCCATTCCCGCGCAAGGCACGGCGAGCAGCCTCACCGTCATCGCGAGCTACAGCGAGGGCATCGTGCAAAACGGCACCATCCTCAGCGTTACCCCCGGCAAAGACGGCTACAGCATTTCGCTGCTGCCGCTGGGTCAGGAGAAAAAGGACGACCTGAGCAACACCATTACGCTCACGGTGCATATGTTCGCGTTGGAAGGACTCAAAGGTGAAGACCTCGTCGAGGGCCTCAAGGTCAGCGCAGTAACCACAGGCATCGCCGCGGAGAGCTCGCCGCCGATCATGCAGGCGGTCGCTCTTCTACCGTATACCGAATAAGCATCGCGATCCATATCGCGTCTATCCGGAGCTGTCGAGAGAAGACAGCTCCTTTTTTGTGCGATAAAAAGCGCTTGACAACTATATCGGCTAACGATATAATTCTATTACGGTAACCGATATATCGTATCACGTAATAAAAGTTTGGAGATGATGAACTTGCCTGAGAGCAATGAACGCGGCGCTTTGACCGAGGCGGTATTCTATATTTTGCTTGCACTCTATGAGCCGATGCACGGCTATCGCATCATGCAGACGGTGCGCGAGCTGAGTCACGAACGGGTTGACCTTGGCGCGGGCACACTGTACGGCGCGATCAATACCTTGCTTGAAAAAAACTGGATCACGCCTGTTGCGGGTGAGAAGGATTCGCGTAAAAAAGAGTATCAGATTACGGAACTCGGAAAATCGATGGTGCGGGCGGAAGTCAAGCGTTTAGAAGAGCTTCTGCAAACCGGTAAGACGATATTGGAGAGGAATTATTTATGAAGCATATCGTACACAAAGCCTATTGGGATTATGAAAAAGAAGAGCAGTGGCTCAACGAAATGTCCGCGCGCGGCATGGCGCTCACCGATTATTCCTGGTGCCGCTATGTGTTTACAGACGCACCAAGCGGTCAGTATCACTACCGCATCGAACTGCTGCAATATTTGCCAACACATCCGGAGAGCGTGGCGTATCTGCGGTTTTTAGAGGAGAACGGCGTAGAGGTTGTAACGAGTTATCTGCGCTGGGTTTACCTGCGAAAGCCCGCATCGGAAGGCGCGTTTGACCTTTATACCGACCTTGACTCCAAGATCAAACACTATCAGCGGATCAACTATTTCTGGACGGCGATGATGATCGCGGAGTTCGCGGCGGCGATATCAAACCTCGGGATTGGTATCGCAAACCTGTTTCTCAACGAGAGACTGGGAAACTTCTCCTACGGCAATCTGATGATCGGCGGAGTCACGCTGGCCCTCGGAATTCTCTTTCTCGTGCTGGATCTGCCGATCCGCCAAAAGATTAAGAAACTGCGTCAGGAAAAGGCGATCCACGAGTAAACATTAAAGACTGTTTCTCTGTTTTTGAGAAGCAGTCTTTTGTTTTGCTCTTTACTATATAAACGAAAAGAGAAACCTCTTTTTGCTGAAGCTCAGTAGAAAGAGGTGATTTTGAAAAAGCGAAAATATATAAAGAAAAACCTCTTTTTACTGAAGATCAGCAGAAAGAGGTGATTTCCTTTTTGTACAAAAGTTTGGCTTAGTTGCCGCGGCTAACCTTGCCGGAACGGAGGCACCGCGTGCAAACATTCATCTTCGTCGGTTTCCCGTCAACGACAACATGCACACCCTGGATGTTCGGCGCCCAGCCGCGCTTGGTCTTGCGGTTGGAGTGGCTGACCAGATTGCCGGACATGACACCCTTGTTGCAGACTTCACAGTACTTACCCATGCGAGTAGTCCACCTCCTTGATAAAAATCGAACGTTACAATATTACCACGCGATTTGGCTTGATGCAAGTCTTATTTTGCCGAAATATACGCCAACTCCCGCGCGTCGCAAACAAAATACTTCTTTTGCGCTTTGTTTAGCTCATCTGCGGGAAACCCGCCTGCCGCAGAGCCTCGTAGAGCACGAGCGCCACGCTGTTGCTCAAATTCAGCGAGCGGAGGCCATCCCGCATGGGAATCCGCACCGCGTCCTCGCTTCTGCGCGTGAGCAGCTCTTTCCCCAACCCCGCCGTCTCCTTACCAAAGACGAGAAAATCGCCGTCTCGATACGATACATCCGCATAACTTTTACTCGCGTGCGTGGAGAGCAGAAAAAACCGCGCCTCCGGATACACCGCCTCTACCTCGGCAAAGCTGTCGTGATAGGTGATATCGAGTTCGTGCCAGTAGTCCAACCCCGCGCGCTTGAGCTGTTTATCCTCCACCGAAAACCCCAGCGGGCGCACGAGGTGCAGCTTTGCGCCCGTCACCGCGCAGGTGCGCGCAATATTTCCCGTGTTCTGCGGAATCTCCGGCTCAACGAGTACGATATGAAACAACGCTTCTTCCTCCAATATTGCTTACAGTCGCTTTGCAAACCGCATGAAATCAATCAATCTTCGCGCTAGCGCCCGTTTCCAGCCGCGCGGTACGATTCCAGCATGAGCAGCATCTGCTCGCGCACATCGTCCGGCGCGAGTATCTTTACCCTGCCGCCAAACTGAAATACCCAGCCGAAGAACGGCGGAGAAACCCGCACGGGCGCAAACAACGCATAGGTTCGCTCGTCCAGCGGTTCCACCGGCACATCCGCGCCAAAGCGATCCAGCATCGCGCCGATCAGCTGGCGGTCAAACGAGAGATGCACCCAACGTTGCTGAGCGGGCATCATGGAAAACACGGTCTTTGCGTACGTCGCCGCGTCAAACGAAACATCCGCGGGTGCCGCCGGTTCGTCCAGCGCACGCACATTCTCCATTTTATCCAGGCGATAGTGCGCAAGCCCCTCGCGAAAGGGGTGATCGGCAATCAGATAATAGTGATCCTCCGCATAGATGAGCAAACACGGACTTACGATATAAGCCTCTCCTCCGCGCTTTGGCGAAAGCGCTTTCTTCGCCACAAACTGGCAGTAGACAAACGAAAGCTTGCTGCCGCGTTCCTGCGCCGCGAGAATTTGCGCCGCGTTATAGTAGGCCCTCTCATTTTCCGCTTTGTATGGCCCGATTGTCCCGCCCTGTCGTTTAAGCCAGGCCGCGTCAAACTTGCTACCCAGCGTGGAAAGTTTTTCAATCAGCGCTTCCGAGTGTTCACGCGAGAGCACGCGGCTTGCGCGCACCATATCGCTCAGCAAGCGAAGCTCCGTGCGCTCAAACAAGCGCGAATGCAGATAGTATTCGTTTGCTTTGCGCCGGTTCACGCGGATATCCAGGCCGCTTTCGCGTAATTGTTCAATGTCGGCGTAGATTGCGCGCCGATCCGCGGCGTAACCCGAAAGCTCTAAATGCGCAGCAATCTCCCGCACGGTCACGCTGTGGCGCTCGTCTGTTTGCTCCAGTAAATAGGTTCGCAGTTGCAGCAGCCGTGCGCGTGCGTCCAGCATGGTTCTCCGCCTCCGGCTTATGGCGTGTTATGCCTTCACGCCCGTCATACGATCGATTGCTTGCAGTTCCTCCTGCGAGAAAACGGGTGCTTCGAGAATGCCAAGGTTTTGTACGATCTGCTCCGGCGAGGAAGCGCCGATGAGCACGCTGGTTACCTGCGGCATGCGCAGCACCCAACTCAGCGCAAGCTGCGAAAGACTCTGTCCGCGCGAAAGCGCAATCTCGTTGAGCGCGCGAATCTGCGTGAGCTTCTCTTCGGTGAGCTGTTCGCGCTTGAGAAACGGGCCGCCTTTTCCGATTCTGCTGTCCGCGGGGATGCCGTCGAGATAGCGGTCGGTCAAAAGCCCTTGCGCGAGCGGACTAAAGCAGATGATGCCAAACCCCGCGTCGTCCGCCGCCTGATCCAGCGCGTCCGCCTCGATATGGCGATCAAACATGGAATACCGCACCTGATTGAGTACAAACGGGCAGCGCAGTTCCTTGAGAATCCCCGCGGCTTCTCGCGCGGTTGCGCTATCGTAATTGGAGAGTCCCGCATAAAGCGCCCTGCCGCTTTTTACCGCCGTATCGAGCGCCATCATGCTCTCCTCCAGCGGCGTGTTTTTATCCATCCGGTGGTGGTAAAAGATGTCTACATATGGCAATCCCATACGTTTGAGGCTTTGATCAAGGCTCGCGAGCAGGTATTTCCGGCTGCCCCAGTCCCCATATGGTCCGGGCCACATCGTGTAGCCCGCCTTGGTGCTGATGATCATTTGGTCGCGATAGGATGCGAATTCCTCGCGCAGAATCTTTCCGAAGTTTTCCTCCGCGCTGCCGGGAATCGGACCGTAATTATTGGCGAGGTCAAAGTGGGTCACACCCCGGTCAAACGCGGCAAAACACATGTGTTTCATGTTGTCGTAGTCGTCGTTTGTGCCGAAATTATGCCAAAGTCCAAGCGAGAGCAGCGGTAGCTTGAGCCCGCTTCTGCCGCAGGAACGGTAGATCATCTCGCCATAGCGCTGTTCATTTGCGGTATAAGACATAAGCTCCCTCCGAAATCGCGTATTTGCTTCTAAATCTCGTTCTGTGTCAGTCGACCTGTTTTATTGTAACATATTACAGCAGGTTCCCCAAGACAGCGGCGCAAGAAACACACGAAAGCCAGCTACCTAGAAAGCGGTTGCCCAGAAAAGTTCAAATAAAGATAAGAAAACGTTCATTGAGTTTTTTGGGTAATGGCCGGAAAATGAGGAGCGTCGGCGGCGAAAAAAGCGCGCGAAGAACCACTCATCGCCAGCCGGAAATCAAATGCTAGACAAGACAATCGGAGGACAAACTGTGATCACCAAAGTACCCGTAGCCACCATCGAAATGCAGACCGGCAGCATCATCAAAATAGAGCTGTATTACGATATCGCACCCAACACGGTCAAAAACTTCGTCACCTTAGCCAACAAGGGCTTTTACGACGGTACCATCTTTCACCGCGTGGTGAAAAACTTCGTCATTCAGGGCGGCGACCCGACCGGTACCGGCACCGGCGGCCCCGGCTACCGCATCAAGGGCGAGTTTACCAACAACAAGCACCCGAACCACCTCTCCCACCAGCGCGCCAGCGGCAGCCTGGCG
>CAYVAO010000010.1:0-1117 GCA_964448895.1 uncultured Christensenella sp. | reverse complement strand
AGGACTACGCGGCGTTCGGCATGGTCGTTGAAGGCATGGACGCCGTGGACGCCATCGCAACCTGCGTCACCGGCACGCAGAGCAAGCCCATCGTGGAGCAAAAGGTCAAGACCATCCGCGTGGAGACATTTGGCGAAGAGATCGGCGAGCCGGAGACCATCGCGGACTAACGTTTTACCGCGTTTTCCCGATCGGCAGTATCAAATATCGGCCAAATTCCGGTTAAATTTGGACTTGACGTTCAACGTCTATTGACACAGACGCGCCCTTCTGCTAGAATACATAAAAATATTTATGTATTCTGGTTGGTTGGGCGTGTTTTTGTTTTTTCTTGTAAACCGCTCATCCATTCATCTGATCGATTGTGAATTGGAAGTGATGATCATGTCCCATTCCGGCATTGCAGCCGCGGTATCGGAACTGTATCGAAACCTGCGCCTCTCGCACTATCGCAATCTCTTTGGTCAACTGCGCGAAAAAGCGGGCAGCCTGAGCGCGACCGAGGCGTTCTCCGCCGAGGTGATCTATCTGCTGGATCGCCCGACGATCGGCGAGTTTGCGGATTTTATCGGCATATCGCAGCCGAATGCGAGCTATAAGGTAACCTCTCTTGTAACAAAAGGGTACTTGGAGCGTGTTTGCAGCGACGACGACCATAGGGAAGCCCATCTGCACGTGACCAAGAAATTCCTCGATTATTACGGCAGGCAGCTACCGGACATGAAAAGCGCGGTCTCGTCCGCGCTCACATCGTTTACCGAGCAAGAGATCGAACTGCTCGCAAAGCTCTTTCACAAGCTCAATCGCCATCTTGTCACGCAACCCTGATCGATCCAATCCGGATCGTTTCCTATTCGCTTCGTCTCCGGTCGGGGGCCGAATCAGGCGGAGCAGAAAAACGTTTGTATGGGGGTAACACATGGATTTATTTGAAAAGTGCGGCCGGATGACCGCGGTAAAAGAAACCCGCGAGGCGGGCATCTATCCGTATTTTCACGCGCTGGAATCGCGACAGGACGTCGAGGTCATGATGGAAGGCAAGCGCCGCATCATGCTCGGCTCCAACAACTATCTTGGACTCACCACGCATCCCGAAGTCGTAGAGGCGGGCATCAAG
>CAYVAO010000009.1:12242-15265 GCA_964448895.1 uncultured Christensenella sp. | reverse complement strand
CGGAAGCGGGGTTCAAACGCTCGCTTGTTACATGAAAAACAAGATTAATAAATGTACGCGTAACGAGAAATTCACAATCGTTAAATTTAGCGAATTAAGCTTGTAATAACGCCTGTTTTGTGTAGAATAGTTGTATATATGCTTCGCCTTTTACGAGGCGAATCGTATCTCGAATCGTTTATCTACAGGTGAATCATTGTGGCTGGTAAGGAAGCAAACGCTGCGGCTGAATCAAGAAAAAAGTCGCGCAACCAATTTGAGGCGACCAAATTAAGCGCTGCACAGAGAAACATTCATGTGTATGCGCAGATAGCCAGCATAGGCAATTTTATCTTTCTCATCAGCGATATGTTGTTCATTCAAGGTCAGACGGAGCGCATGATCGTCGCGATCACGCGCTATTGTTTTTCAATTTTGTTGATATTGCTGGTTCGAAAACTTCAACGAGTACGATCATTTGCCAACTTTGCTGCGCTCGTCACCATTCTCGAGGCTGCTTCTATTTTATTATATCTTGTCGTACTATGGCTTTATGAGTCGCCGGACTTCATGATTCAATCCATGGGTGTGATATTAACGATACTTGTGATCTATGTCGTGCCAAACAGGAGCGAAAATGTATTGACGCTCTCCATCCTATCGGCGATAGCATACTTTTCGTTTTCGTATTATTTCATCAAAGATGTACCGCTCAAATCTTTTTTTGCAGCAATGGTCTATGTAACGCTTACAATCGTCATCTGCGCCGCGCGGACGCTGGGAACGGAGCGGTATGCGCAGCGGGAGTTTTTAGCAAAGGCAAATCTTCAGGAGACCAGCGCGAAGGATTATTTAACCAACGCGGCAACCCGCGCCAGACTGGAAGAGGAAGCGCATCGCTGGATGAACTTCTGCCGCAGGCAAAGTCTTCCGCTTTGTTTGGTATTTGTCGATGTCGATAATCTAAAGAACATCAATGATTGCTACGGACACGCGATGGGTGACGTCGCGCTCAAGCAAATTGCGGCGCTCATGCAGGCGCAATTGCGCAATTCGGACACGATCGCGCGCTGGGGCGGGGACGAGTTCGTTCTGCTTCTGCCAAATGTAACGCTGCAAAACGCGGTGCTCTTGCTGGATCGCGTCAAGTCCGCGATCACAAAATTGTCTCTCAACGGTACGGTTGCGATCTCGTGCAGCTTCGGCGTGGTGCAGATGCGACCCGAAAGCACCTATCAGGAGATGCTTTCGCAAGCGGATGCGATGATGTATCGCTCCAAACAGAATGGCAAGGGAAGGATCACGTATCATATGGACGAACCCTGCGCGAATATTGAGTAAAGCACCTAAAATTATAAAACAAGACAAACAAAAACAAGGGTAACCGAACCCTTGTTTTTTGCAGAAAAACCTTTATTCGTCCGCGTCTGAGGGAAGATCTGAGGGAAGATATATAGCAAACCGGCAGACCGGATCACCGCGCAGCACGGACTGTAAAACAGCGACGGGCAACTCGCGCCCCAGCACGACTTCGTACGGATGCTTGGCAAATCCCGCGCTGCAATAGCACCAGTCGCCGGAGATGTTCGCTTCTCCTTTTAAAATCGCTTCCCGGACAAAGGGACAATGGCAGGCGTAATAACGCTTCTTTACGGGATCTGTTTCAGAAAGATAACGCACAGGATCATACGGAATCTTTGTGTGATAGAGCGTGTCTCCTTCACGCACGGCGGAGAGAATCTCCTGATTTTGCGCAACAAAGTCGACCACTTCCTGCGTAATAATCTGCTCAAACCACACCGTGCCGGTGTCGCAGTGCCGTTGCAGCGTCTCTAGCTGACGCAAATACATTGCGCGAAGAAACGAATCAATTGAATCGGAGGAACGATAGAGCGCGATATCCTCCTCGAATGCTTCGGCAGGAATTTGGTGATGGTTTCCCGCGAGTGCGCTTCGAACGATTTCGCGCGGCAGATGGTCTTCCAGACGATCCATCAGTGCGCGCGTGAACGCGGGGAAAACGGCAGGATCGGCGCCACGCGGCGGGTGTTCAACCGCGTCGACCAATGCTTTCGCTTCGGATGGATCGATCCATTTGCCGAGCCGCTCCCGAATGCTGTCGACGACGCCAACGCCGCCCAGCAACGAAGTAAAATACACATACAGATCTAGTTGCCCGGTCAGATAGAAATAACGCGCGAGGGCGAGCAGCGTTTCCAGAGAGTTTCGCCGATCTGTGATGAGAGCTTTGATATATGCGCGGATTTGATCGCGCGTGGCATGCTCCAACGACTGTTGACGCGCTTCCAGCCACGCTTGCAACTCTTCGACAGACGCGACGGCTTCGTCCGCTTGCTGGATCGAGAAGCCGCGCTTTGCATAATGATCTCGCAGGATTTGTTCGTTCATTGCGATTCCTCCTGAAAGCATAGAAGTGAAGGTTCGACAAACTGATTATATACGAACAGATGTTTTTCTTCAATGTGTTTTTTCGGTTTTCCCCTTGATCCGGATTTGCCTAAAATTTATACTCAGCTTGAGAAATACTTGAAAATCGATTGCTATGATGCGGATATCGGAAGAAGAAAGTGCCGGATTGGGCGCATTTTTCCGGATGAACCGACGAAACGCCGTTTTTCATAAAAAAGACGTAAAGTTGTCGGCAAATCGTCGGTTTTTCGTAATAGCCGCGTAACAATAGGCGGTTAAGATGGCAATATAGAGTGTATCGATTGGTTTGAATAAACCATTCATTTGTTGTGAGACCAGAAAGCGAGGCAATTTTCTCATGAAACGAGTTTATATTATTACCGGTGTTGGTGGCCACCTTGGCAACACGGTCGCGCGGGAGCTGCTTGCTGCGGGTGAAACCGTGCGCGGCTTTGCGCAGCCGCACGCGCACGTATGTGTTGGTCATCGTCACGGCCACCATCCGCACGCTTTCGGACAGGCTGATGCCGCTTTTGATGAGCATCGCGAGGCTGCGCGCGAAGCGCACGCACGCGATGTCGCGCTGGATGTGTCCGCGGATCGGGGCTTTGAGC
>CAYVAO010000009.1:0-12232 GCA_964448895.1 uncultured Christensenella sp. | reverse complement strand
CGAACGAGGACGTGACCATGCTGTATGGCGACGCGGTATCCATAGTCCGCGGAGATGTGCGCGACAAGCCTTCCATGGAACCGCTGTTTTACGGGTTGAAAGAGGACGACGAGGTCTACTTCATCCATTGCGCGGGGATTGTCTCCGTTGCGACCAAATATGATCAGCGCGTGGTGGACGTGAACGTCCGCGGGACGGAGAACGTGGTGAGCCTTTGCAAGGAGCACAACGTGAAAAAGCTGGTCTACATCAGCTCGGTGCACGCGCTGCCGGAGCTGCCGCATGGCAACGTGATCCATGAAGTGGAGGGGTTCCAGCCGGAGTCCGTGATCGGTCTTTACGCAAAGACGAAAGCCGCGGCAACGCAAATTGTGCTGGATGCGGCAAGAAGTGGACTGGACGCAACGATCATTCATCCTTCCGGCATCATCGGGCCGAACGACTACGGCCACGGACACCTGACGCAGATGGTGATCAACTACCTCAACGGCACGCTGACGGCCTGCGTTGAGGGCGGTTATGATTTCGTGGATGTACGCGACGTGGCGGACGGCGTCATTGCGGCGGCGGAAAAAGGGAAGAAGGGCGAATGCTATATCCTATCCAATCGCTATATCCCCGTGCGCGAGTTGCTTAACACGCTGTCCCGTGTGACCGGAGGCAAGAATATCAACACCGTGTTACCGCTTTGGTTTGCAAAACTGACCGCGCCGTTTGCGGAGCTGTATTACAAAATCCGCCACGAATCGCCGCTCTTTACGCGGTATACGCTGTATACGCTTACGAGCAACGCGCGCTTTACCTACGAAAAAGCGCGGCGCGATCTCGGATATAAACCGCGCGACATCAGCTCCACGATCAAGGACACCGTCGCGTTTTTAACCAAGGAGCGCAAGAATCTGTTCCGGAAACGCAGGGTCAACAAGCCGGTTCCCGTCATGGGATAAGCGCTGAATTTC
Source organism: uncultured Christensenella sp. (assembly GCA_964448895.1). Lineage (GTDB taxonomy): Bacteria > Bacillota > Clostridia > Christensenellales > CAG-138 > UBA7703. The sequence continues at coordinate 11,273 of CAYVAO010000009.1, read as the reverse complement.
ATGATAAAACAAAGGAGCTGCCTAAAAAGCAGCTCCTTATGTATACGCAATCGATATTGGATGCAATCAGCGTCGTATATAGATGACATACGGGTGGTCGACATGGTAACCGAGCTTTTCCGATAGCAGAACGCTTCTGAGATCGTACGCGTCCCAACTTGGATACAGCCCGCGATCGAGCGCCTCAAGAATGAAGCGCGCGCCGCAGGCGAGCGCAACCCCGCGTCTGCGTTCATCCGGCGCGGTGTCGATCTCGATCTCGACTCCGCCGTCGTACACGCAATAACTGCTCGCACCCGACACCAACCTGCCGTTATGCAAGGCGGCAACGCCAAAGCCGCGCGCAAGAAAATCGTCAAAGCCGGAAAAGCACGCGCAAAAATCGCGCGACCAATCCTCACGAACCGTTTGCTCGCAGATCGCTCGATCAAAAAGACGCAACTCATATTCCTTTGGAAGTGCCTCGATATAGCCTTCAAGTGTTTCGCGCGAGAAAACGTCCGGCTCTTTTTTGATGGCGTAGCGCAGTTTGCGCTGGACAAGCGATCCCCAGGCGCGCTCAATCGCGTCGCTCCAGCTTTCGTCCTGTAGCACGATTTCCCGCGCCGCGGCGCCGGCCGCAAAGGGAACGCTAGGCTGACCCGCCAAAAAACAAAAATCACCGAGCACGAGTTGCGCTGCGGTTGGCACTTCTTCATTGTCCGCGATGGCATAACCCATATGCCCCTGCAAAACGGACCAGATTAACGTTTCATTCCAGCCCGCGAACAACGGGGCGATTTTTTGCAACAAGTCCATTCGAGAAGTCCTAACAAACAAAAATAGAAAGATATGAACCGATTTTCCCGATTTGGTCGAATCGAGTTGGAAACGGTCTTATTTCTTGCCGCGTATGATGCGGTTTGCTTCGGCATAGATATAAGCAGGGTCTTCGCCAATGAAAAATTCGCCGCGCTCATACAGCACGTTTCCCGCGATCATGACCAGTGCAACGTTTTGCTTGCTTCCGCTGTATACAATGTTTTTCTCAATGTTATTCAGCGGTTGCATGTTCGGCTGATTCAGATCGATCATGATCAGATCCGCTTGCTTTCCAACGGCGAGACAGTCGCACTCGTCAAAACCGCAAGCGTATGCGCCGTTTTTACACGCCATGGTGAGTACATCCATAGCGTCCACCGCCTCCGCGCCATGGGCAAGCTTTTGCAACCCTGTAACGAGGAACATCTCACGAAAGAAGTCCAGGCAGTTATTGCTCGCCGCTCCATCCGTACCGATTGCGACCGGGATGCCCCGCTTGAGATATTCGTAGACGGGAGCTACACCGCTGGCGAGCTTCGTGTTGGAGCCGGGGCAGGTGACGACCATCATATTGCGCGATTTTAGAATATCCATCTCGTGATCGGAGACGTGGACGCAATGGTACCCGCCGCCGCCATAGTTGAACAACCCGAGCGAATCGAGATATTCAATCGTGCGCATGCCGCTGTGCGCCACGCAACGCTCTACCTCCGCCGCCGTTTCGTTCAGATGCGCGTAAAACGGCTGCTTGATTTGTTGCACCATTTCGGAAAGATCGCGCAGTAGCGGCTCGCTCGTGGTGTATTCCGCGTGGAATCCGAGCCGGTAGGTGATCAGCGGATGGAAGCGCGTATACGTTGCGTACTCGTCCGCGGTCTCCTGCGCCGTTCCGCCGTAGTCGTTTGCGCAGCCGACCAGCGCCGCGCGAAAGCCGGTATCGACGGCTGCCTGCGCAACGCTTTCCCGCGGAAAATACATATCAAACATCATGGTGATACCGCTGGTGAGGTATTCCATGATGGCGAGCTTGGTGAGAATATAGACGTCGTCCGGCGTGAGCTGCGCCTCTTTGGGAAAGATCTGCTCCGTCAGCCAGCGCTGCAACGGCAGATCGTCCGCGAGGGAACGCAAAAAAGTCATTCCGCTGTGCGTATGCGCGTTTTTAAAACCCGGCATCAGCAGGTTGCCGTGGCAGTCGATCTCGCGATCGATCTTGCCGGTAAAAACGCAATCTTTGCCAAGCGCCGCAATGCGACCGCCGGAAACGATGAGCTCGCCGGAGAAAAGCGGCGTCTGCCCATCCATCGATGCAATTCTAGCATTGTAAAATCGAATGTTCATGGAGACATTCTACCATAGGATGGATCGAGAATCTACAAAGTGAGGATAGTGAAGCATACGATATAACAACTATGGCAACATATCTGCACAACTGTTGCTCCGATATTGTAACATTCCGGTTTTTCGGATGAATCAGTATTCGAACAAATCACAGAATTGTTTCAAAAAAACTAAGCCGGAGGAAGAGATTCGTGCTAAAATAAGAGCAATCAAACAGTTCAATGATCAAATCTTGCATCGATGATATGGCGCGTCCTGAAAAACGAGAAGAGCGCATCAAGACAAACCACAAGACAAACCAATTGGAAAGCGTGATAACATGATGAATACGGATGAGTTATCGAAGATCGAAGAACTCAGGCGAATTCTTGCGCACCCCGGAAAAGTTGTTTTTCTCGGCGGGGCAGGCACGTCTACCGAGAGCGGAATTCCGGACTTTCGCTCCGGCGACGGGGTATTTGCGGCGATGCGGGACTATGGTTTCCCACCGGAAACGCTGCTGAGTCACACGTTTTTCTTAAAGCACACGGAGACTTTCTTCGAGTATTACCGAAAGTTTTTGCTCCATCCTACCGCACAGCCGAACGATTGCCATCGCGCGCTGGTCAAGCTGGAGCGGGAAGGCGTATTGACGGCGGTGATCACGCAGAATATTGACGGGCTCCACCAAAAAGCGGGCAGTCATATGGTGCTGGAGTTGCACGGCAGCGCAAACAGCAACCATTGCATGAAATGCGGTAGAGCGTTTACCATGGCAGATATCATCCGTAAGGTCGGGGTTCCGACCTGCGGCTGCGGCGGGGTCATCAAGCCGGATGTGGTATAGTATGAAGAACCGCTCAACGAAAAGGTGCTTCACTACTCAGTGTCCAAGATTGACAAGGCGGATACGCTCATCATCGGCGGCACGTCTCTTGCGGGCTATCCCGCGGCGGGATTGGTCGACTATTTCCACGGACGGAACCTGATTGTCATCAACCTCGGCAAGACCAGCAGAAACGGCAGCGCGACGCTGAATATAACCGCGCCCATCGGCGAGGTATTGCGCAGAGTGGTGCTGGATCACCCGCTGGCAAAAGAAGCGTAACCATAGCCGGAACAGATGATTGATAGACTTTGGGCTTCACCGTTTCGGCGGCGAAGCCCTTTTTCAGGCGCTTCTTCATATACCGTTCACACTTTGTTTGATTGCCCGCGCCGGACACGCATGATAAAATCAGTTGATATCATAGGATCGGTGTGTCCGATTGGATCACGCGAAAGCAGGTTTGATAAATGGGTTTGTTTGATACATCCGACATTGGAATTGACCTTGGAACATCCTCGACGCTGGTTTTTGTCAAAGGCAAGGGGATTGTTCTTAAGGAGCCATCCGTCGTCGCGGTGGAGCGCGTGACAGGTCGCATGATCGCGATCGGCGAAGAGGCGCGGAAGATGATGGGACGGGAGCCCGCAAACACGGTTGTCATTCGACCTCTGCGGGACGGAGTGATCTCCAATTTTGACGTGACGGCCCGCATGCTGCGCTATTTCTTTCAAAAAGTGGTCGGTAAGCGGTTGCTCTATCGCCCGCGCGCCGTGGTTTGCATTCCCTCAGGCGTAACCGAGGCGGAGAAGCGCTGCGTGATTGAGGCCTCGGACGAGGCGGGCGCGCGCTATTCGTATTTAATCGAAGAACCGATTGCAGCCGCCATCGGCGCGGGACTGGACATCAACGAGCCGACAGGGCATATGGTGCTGGATATCGGCGGCGGAACGACGGATATCGCGGTGATCTCGCATGGAGCCACCGTCATCTCCGACTCCATCAAGATGGCGGGAGACAAGTTTGACGATGCGCTGCGCCGCTATATGAAGCGCAAACACAGCCTCTATATTGGCGAACGAAACGCCGAGGACATCAAGATCGCTTACGGGCGCGCACATATCGAAAAAGAGCAGCGCATCATTGAGGTGCGCGGCAGAAGCGTGGTGACCGGACTGCCGGAAGTGATACCGATCGGCACCAACGAGATGGTGGACGCGCTGAGCGAACCGCTCGCTGCGATTATGGAGCGTGTACGCGGACTACTGGAGCGCACGCCGCCGGAACTGGCGAGCGATATTGCGCGCACGGGCATCGTGGTTACGGGCGGCGGCGCGCTGCTGGCCGGGTTTGACCGGTATGTGACGGAGCGAACCGGCGTGCCCTGCCGCATTGCGGAAGACCCGATTTCCTGCGTGGCGCTCGGAACGGGGCGCGTGCTGGACGACCTGAAGAAATACAACGCGGCGATCTATGATTATCGCCGTGGAGAATATTACGATAGTTAAGTGGAAAGACGCATGTTTTGCAGATGCGAAACACCTGCCGCTCAATCAATCGTCACGAGCCGGATTAATCGATTTTTAATGATTTGTTCAACGCAATGACACGATTGCTTGCTATACTCAGCATGTTTCAGAATCAGGTTCGCAACAGCGCGCAAAGACGCCCGCTCTTGCGAAACGGTGTTGGATTGCTATTTTCAGCAAGACACTTGATTTGGATGGATAGGCTTCGGCAGGATGATTTGCCGGTAGCCGAAAGGAGTCTAAAGCGTGCCTACTGATCCCTATTTTGACCGAAAGCATTCGAAGGGAAACCCGGAGAATAAACGAAAAACAAACCACGGCAGCGCTCCATCTCAAAAGAAGAGCAGTGCCGCTTTGAGTAGTGCTTCTATGGATACGCGCGCATCTTCTCACAAGCATTCGCAATCGCATCACGACGAGCATAAAGCAAAGAGAAGCGAATATTCGGTGCGATCCGAAAAGTACGCGTATGCAGCGGACGGTTACCCGCGAAAGACACACAGACCGGATGCTGGCAAAGCCGCGGAGTATTCGCAAAAGAAACCCGGCGCCGTTAGCTATGAGTCCCGCTATGTGCAACCCAAGAAAAAGAAGAAAAAGTTTAAGATCAAGCGATTCTTCAAAAAACTCGGCAAAGAACTGCAAGCCTTTGGCGCAAAGCTGATCGAGGTGGAAGAAGTTCCGCTGGATCAGGCGAACGAAACACAGGCGTTTGCAACCGCCGATCTCGGTTTCTCGCAGAAGAAGCCGCTGTTTTCGCAAAATTCGGCAGTGGACCGCGGGCCGAAGCAAAAAGCACAGCCTCTCACGGCGAAAGGAATCCTCCATAAGACGCAAAAAGCGCTTTTAAAAGCGCTCCGTTTTGTTGCGCGCGGCATCTATCTGGGCGTTCGCAACGTCTACCAGTTTCTGATGAAACTACCGCAGCGCACGCTTTTAATCGGCAGCGGCGCATTTGGCGTATTGCTCATCACCGTTGTCGTGCTTGCCATAGCTCTGCCTGGAAAGGCGACGAAGGCGGAAGAGGAAACGATCGCCGCGTTCACCGCGCTGGAAACCGAGCAGACCGCGCTGGAAAGCGCGACGCTGGACGGGACACAGTCCGGCGAGACGACAGCGGACGGAACGCAAACCGGAGACACGACGCAGGACGCCGTGACCGAACAGCCCGCCGACACTACCGTTGCGGACACAACTAGCGCGGTTACCTTCACGGAGGAGGTAAAATCCGGAGACAACGGAGAGATTATCTCGACCATACAGACTCGCCTCATGGAGCTCGGCTATATGGACTCCGATGAGCCGACGCAGCATTTCGGCCCGCTGACGCAAAGCGCGCTGAAGAGCTTTCAGCGGCACAACGGGCTAGGCGACGACGGCATCTGCGGCGCGGAAACCTATGCGGCGCTCATGAGCGAGGAAGCAAAGGTCTACGTCATGCAGCTGGGGGACACCGGACCGGACGTCGAAGGCGTTCAACAGCGTCTCTATGAACTCGGTTACCTCGATAACAAGGCGAATATCAAAGGAACTTTCGGTGAGAAAACCGAGGATGCCGCAAAGGCGTTTCAAAAGAAGAATGATCTAACCGCAGACGGCAAGGTAGGCGCTAAAACGCTCGAAATGCTCTACGGTGAAGATGTGGTCAGCAACGCTTACCGGCTTGGCGACGAAAATCAGGTGATCAAAGACTGCCAGACCGCGCTGAAGAAGCTTGGGTATATCACCTTTAAACCGGATGGCGTGATGGGCAAAGCGACGGTTTCCGCCATCAAGGCATTCCAACAGGCAAACGGATTAACGCGAGACGGCGCGCTCGGCCCCGTGACGCGAGATATGATTCTCTCCGGCGACGCGCAGGAGATGGTGTTGCAGCTTGGCGACTACGGTACGGCTGTAAAGAATATGCAAACGCGTTTGGCAAAGCTCAACTATCTATCCAGCGCGAATGCGACCGGCTACTTTGGAGAAATCACCGAAGACGCGGTGAAGGCGTTCCAAAAACGCGCGGGACTGACGGCGGACGGCAAGGTTGGCGGCGTAACGTTGACCATGATGAACTCCTCCAGCGCGAAGAAGGCCGCAAGCGCGCCCTCGACCAAGAAGGAGACGAAGAGCAGCTCCAGCAGCTCCTCCAGTAGTTCGTCCAGCAGCTCTTCCAGCAGCTCGTCCAGCAGTGTATCTGACAAGACGGGTATCGAAAAGCTCGTCGCGCTGGCGGAGAGCAAGATTGGCAGCAAGTATGTGCGCGGCGCAAAGGGGCCAAACACATTTGACTGCTCCGGCTTCGTCTATTGGTGCTTGAAGAACGCAGGCGTCAGCACGAGTTACATGACTTCCTATATGTGGCGCTCGACTTCGCGATTCTCGCGCTTTACGGATATGGGTTCAATTCAGCGCGGCGATATCCTCGTGTTCTCCGGCGACACTGCTACGGCGGGACACGTTGGTATCTACCTCGGCGGTGGCAAGATGGTCGACGCCAGCTCGTCCGAAGGTCAGGTTCGCCAGTCCTCTTCGGTCTTGAGTTCCGGCGGATATTGGTCGCGGCACTTCATCTGCGCCTATCACGTGTTCTAAGTCGAGCGTACGGCGTAACGAAACAGCATAACAATCTGCGCGGGACTGGCAGAAAATGCCTCTCCCGCGCATCTGCATATTCAGGAGGGACGATATGCGAAGAGCTTTCAGCATTTTGTGTGCGGCGCTGGTGTTGTGTTCCGCGTTGATGATACCCGGACGCGCCAACGCGATGGATGAGCTCAAAAACGACGACCCGGACAAGTATTATATTCTGCTTGATTTGCGCAATCAGATCGTGACTGTTTTTGAGCGGGACGAAAACGGCGAATACACGAAGGTTGTGCGCCGTTTCTTATGCGCCAGCGGGCGAACGGATGTGGACGAGGCGGATCCCGAGGACGAGGCGACGCCAACCCCGCGCGGCATCTGGAAAATCGGCGGTCGGGAACGATTTGGCAAGTTTGCGAATTTCAGCGCCTCCTACGCGCGCTATTGGGTTCAAATTGTGGGCAGCATCTATTTTCATTCGCTGCTGTTCAGCAAACGCTCTGTCGATTCGATGGAACGGCAGGCTTACAGCGATATGGGGAATAAAGTGTCTCATGGATGCGTACGGTTGTATGTGGAGGACGCAAGATGGCTTTATTATTATGCCTGCCCCGGCACAACGGTAGAGGTCAGCGCGAACGAACCCAGCAATAAAGAGATGAAGCGCGCGCTGAAGAGCAAGATTCCATTTTCTGAATACAACGCGTTTCAAAAGACCATCACAGACGATACGGAAGAGCTGCCAAACCCGCATGTATGGGTCACCGTTGAGGGCGCGCGCCTGCGCAAAGGCTGCGGAAACGCGTTTGACAGCGTTGCGCGGCTCAATGTCGGCGACGAGCTGGAAGTTTTGCTCGACAGCGAGGTTTGGGTGAAAGTTCGCTTTGGCAAGAAAGAGGGATATGTTCTGCGCGGTTATATTTCGCATCAGCAGGGTGTATTGGATACCAGGCCGGACGCGGACGTGTTGAAGTCGACGGAGTGGCTCTACACGGAGCCGAATCTTGAATCGGAACAAATCGTCAAGGCGCCCGCGCGCGTCTCCGTCAAGGTGCTTGAGACGACCGAGGACGGTTGGACCAAGATCGTTTACCAAAACGAAACCGGATATGTAAGGCCCGGCAAGATCGTGAAAGACTGGGGCGTTATCATCGACTGACCCAAGCAAACATGCAAATACAGCGAAACAAACTAGAGGCTGCCCAAACTGGCAGCCTCTTACGCATTCGAATGAGTGAATTGGGTGGAGCGCTGTTATGGATTTTTAGAATACCAGAACGCTTCGGGTGAGAGTTCGCCGCTTTGCGCAGAACCGCCGGAGAGAAGCTTGACTGCTTCACCATAACAGCGCTCGCCCGCGTCCAAGAGGCTTTCGCCGACGGCGCAGACGAGAATGGGGGAGAGCTTCGCATTTGCGTTTGTGTCCGAACCGGCGGAAAACACCTCGATATCGTCGCGCCCAAGGCTCGCGAGCGATTCTGCGGCGGAAACGGCGAGCGCGCCTGTCTCGGCATAGATCGCGTCCAGCATGCCGGGATAAAAGAGCGGCAACGTCTCATTCAACCAGTCCGCTAGAGAGACATCTGAGGCATCCAGAAAGAATTCCTGCTTGGCGAACACCGTTCCGTTTGCCTTCGCGTCGCTCCAAATCAGGTATGCGGCGCTGCTCTGGCTCGTAAACAGGCCGATCATGCGCACGGGCGCAAGATGCGGCGGATAGCTCAGCGCGCTGTCCAGCGCGAGCTTTGGCGCGGCAACGGCGTTATACGTCAGATGCGGGATATCAGCCGAAACAGTCTGCCCGTCGGCGGCAAAGACGTAGACGGGAAGCGTCGTTTTTGGAAGAGCAGCATTGCCGGAAAGGAACACAATCGCTGCATCCGCTTCCACTGCGGAATCCGTTGTCAGCGCGTTCAGCCCGCCGCCGACGGGTAGGATTTCTACGATGTTTCCATCAGCCTCGGCGGCGGTACGAACTCCCGCAAGAAAATCCTCCGCATCCTCCGCGCCAAACACCGCGATCACGCGCGCGGGCGTCGGCGTCGGGCTTGGAGAAGGCGCGGCAGAAGCAAGCTCCAATGGGATCGCTGTTGGAACCGCAACAGAACTCTCCGCGCAGGCTGAGAACGAAAGCAAAAGCAGAATTGCAATGAAAGAAATAAAACGTTTCATGCGCCTAGTATAACATGGCAACGACTGACCAGAGTAGTGGATTGCGAACAATTTTCGCGTAAAAAAACCGCCGCACAAATGATTGCGCGGCGGTAGAAATTTGCTGGAAGAGATGCAGCTTTACTCTGCCGGAGTCGGCGTAGGAACAAACGATTCGCCGTAGATCAGCGTGTTGAGCGCTGCCGCAGCGGCATCGAGGTCGAACTCCAACTGGTCGGTCTTCACGCCGTTATCATCGACATAGTTGGAATAGCTGCCGGGTTCGGGGATTACGGTTGTCGTAAAGGTCATGCCCTTGGAGAGCAGGATTTTGGCCAGTTCGGTCATGGTATCCAGCCCCATGTTGGTTGAAACATAGTTGGTAGCAAACGAGAGCAGCGCGATGACGCTCTGTTCGTTCATCTGCTTGGTGACCTTTTCAAACGCGAGCTGAATGATCTCCTGCTGGCGGCTGACTCGGTCGAAATCGTTGCCGCTGCCGCCATCAAAACCGGTGTGACGGTTACGGGCATAGATGAGGCACTGTGCGCCGTCGAGATGGAGCACGCCGGGATCTTCCCGGATGGGGCTTGCGTCTCTTACAACATCCGGTTCATTGACGTAGTAGCCCGTGATACGATCGTTGATGAAGTTGATCTCCGCCTGATCGCAGTCCACGTCCAGACCGCCGATCTGATCGATCAGCGCCGCAAAACCGTCAAAACCGATGCAGACGTATTCCTGAATATCAAGTTTAAAGTTCTCGTTGAGCGTGTTGATCAGTTCGCCCGGGCCGCCGCCGGCATAGCCGCCGCTGTAAGCGCCGTTGAGTCGGCTATAGAAAGTGAACTTTCCGCTCTTGCCGATGCGGTGTACGCGCGAGTCACGCATGAAGGAGACAAGCGTAATCGTGCCTTTATCCGTGTTGATGGAAGCGAGCATCATGGAGTCCGAACGGCCCTCGTTGCTCTGCGTGGCTTCCACGCTGCGCGAGTCGGTGCCGACGAGGAGGATATTTACGATGTTGTCCGCCTTGGATTCCTCTTCGTAGATGGGCATCTGCGTGGGCGTCGGGGTTGGTTCATCCTCGATGACCATGACGGTCGCGGGCTCTTCGGTTGCGGTTAGATCATCCGGCTTTTCAACGGTCTCGACCGCGTCGGCGCGCATGTTGGTCAGAACGTAAACGCCCACGCCAACGACCGCCAGCACGATGACCAGCAGAACGATCAAAACGATCTTCATGACTTTAGACATGATTAACACCTCATTTATTTACACTCGTGATACTCTATAAAACGCAACCATGATACCACATCAATCCGCAACGATACAATGAAATCGGCAAAACTCACAACTTGTTTACATAATGATCCTGTGATTTCCAAACGGGCAGATTGATCCAACTTATCTCGTAGACAGAAGAACGCCCGTGTTCGATTGGGAACACGGGCGCAAGCGCGATTCATTTCGTTTATGCGTTCAGTTCATCAATTACGTGGCGAACGGATCGCTCAACGCTGCCTTCTTCAAACGGGATTTCCAACCCCGCCAACTTGAGCAGGTCGAAATACCCTTTGCTGCCGCCCGCGCGGCAGAGCGTCAGGTAAGATTCCCAGGCGGCGTTGTGATCCTGCTTCATCCGCCCGTAGAACTGGAAGGCGCAGACCTGAGCGAGCGCATAGTCGACATAATAGAACGGATAGAGGAAGATATGCTGCTTCTGCATCCAGAATCCGCCCTCTTCCAAGAACGGCACCCCGTCGTAGGCCCGCCAGGGGAGATACTTTTGCTCAATTTCGTGCCAAACCGCGCGGCGCTCCTTCGCGCTCATTGCGGGCTTTTCGTAGACACGATGCTGGAACTCATCGACGCTTACCAGATAAGGAATCGTCGACAGTGAGCCGGAAAGATGCGCATATTTTGCCTTCTGCACGTGCTCCTCGCCGAAGAAATCCTTCAGGTACGGATAGGCGAAGTGCTCCATAGTCATGGAGTGAATTTCGTTGACCTCGCTTGTGGAGCTCAGGTAGGCGGGCAGCGGCTGGCTGCGCATGGCGGTATAACCCGCAAAT